>JAAZLX010000023.1 GCA_012799095.1 Tissierellia bacterium | reverse complement strand
ATTGTTCTACTATATACTGGAATCCTGATTTCATTAGCTATGTTGTTCCTGTTCTAAAAACGCTGAAAAACGCTTGTAAGATGAACTGGGTCAACTAAAGTACTAAGCTGATTCATCAAAATCAATTTACTGAGCTGTATGTTTCCGGAAACTGTTTCGGATCCATGCAGCTTAGTTTTTTATGATTACGTGTAACTGTAGATGATAAACTGTAATCATACAGCTTTTCGAATTAAAAAAAGTCTGTAGGATTATGATGCCACAGTACTTATGCATGATGAAGAATATCAAGATATGGATATTGAAAATCTGTTAGCTGAATACGACAAGAAATATGAAGATTGGAAGATGCGCCCAGCAAAGGTGTTGCTAGAAACAATATATGACACATGCTTCAAGTTACACGGAGCGGACTATGCTGAGCAGTTTATGAGTTATGCAACGAATCACAATCAAATCAGCCCATACCAGTTCTGGTTCGGCTCCTACTATCTGCCACAAAAGGATTTCCTTGATGGGGAAGGCTATAAAACATTTATGAAAAACCAAGGTTTCGCCTGGTTGGAATAAACCACCGGATAGTGATGAATTCGGAATGTTTCATAAAATAGCTCATGGAGCTTGCGACAATAACCAAGGTCGAGGTGTAACTGATTCCACCGACAATACCGATTCGATATTACTCGTGCTTTGGTACAGCAGCTTCGATCCGGAGAGATTTATTATCTTTGGCTCGCATGGTTGCCAATATGCCATCGAGATGGTCATACTCATGTTGAAGCAGTTCGGATAGATCACCCCTGAGCTGTAGGGATCGTGGTTGGAAATCCCGGTCAAGATAGTCGATCCGGCAGTGCTTGAATCGATCGACCAAAACTCGAATGTTGGGGAAACTCATACAGTCATCCCAGACTTCAAACGTTTCATCCCCCAGCGGTACCAGGACAGGGTTGATGAACACAGTCGGTTTATCAATGAACATATACAATAGGCGTTTTTGGATCCCGATCTGTGGTGCAGCGATCGCTCGGCCGGCACCGTAAGTCCTCCGGAATTCGAGTAGCGTATCATGGAGGTCTTCGATCCACCGGTCAAGATTGACAGCATCATCTTGTGTAACAGCTTGGCTGATTTCATACAAAGCCGGATTGCCCAAAAGTAATATTTCACGTATCATGGTATCCTCCTGCTTACAATTTACCACATGAATTTGCTTCCGCGGCTGGCGGATGAGTTATTTTCATCGATTTATCTGGTTTACAAGCCATCATTTTCTTGGTATTATTTAATCCCTAGTAAAATACTGATGTTTAATACCGATACATAGCAGAGATGAGTTCTCTGCCTTATCACTCTAGTTAAGGAGAAGTATGGTATTAGAACGGTATATTGTTGATTATTCCGCGGCTGTTTTAGCAGACCGAAAGGTCGGCAATCTGTTTTTATTTCCTCAGACTGACAATTTCTACGAAGAATTTATAGACTGCGCAGAGCGGCTTTGTCCATTTGGTGTGGCCATCACCCAATTCAAGGTGAAAACAGGCCGTTTGATTTATGTCTATCGACCAGACCGTCTGCAAGAGGTTTTGTCACGACCGGAGTGCCGTCAGTGTTTGACATCACGCGGTTATCAATTGTCTTCTCTGGATGAGTTGCTCGAAGGATTTCGTGACCGCATCCAGCAGGTGGACTTTCCGCATGAAATCGGTTTTATTCTGGGTTATCCCACACATGATGTGTTGACCTTTCTCAACGATGTGGGTAAAAATCCATTAATAACAGGCTACTGGCAGGTTTATCACGATGCAGACAATGCCCGACAAACCTTTTCAGAATTGAGCGAATGCTTTGCCCGATACAAACGTCTGTACAATACAGGCACACCACTGGAAGAATTAGTGAAAGGAAATCGCAATGAAAAAAATTGCTGTGATATATTGGAGCGGAACCGGCAACACAGAGCTATTAGCTCAAGCGGTGGCCGAAGGAGCCCAGATCGAACAAGCTGATGTGACACTTTACACGGTAGAAGAGGCCCATGCTGTCGATGTTGATGAGTTGTACGGGATCGCCCTGGGCTGTCCATCCATGGGAGCCGAAGAATTGGAAGACGCTGAATTTGAACCGTTTTTCGAGAGCATCAAGCATCAATTGAAAGACAAAAGGCTGGCCCTGTTTGGCTCATATGACTGGGGCGTCGGGGAATGGATGCAAACCTGGCAAGATGAGTGTGAACGAATCGGGGCTATCCTGGTAGATGACGGACTGATCGTCCACTTGACACCACAGGATGCCGACCTGGAAAATGCTCACCAACTGGGACAACTGTTAGCTCAATAACATCAAACCTTCTGCAATTGCGGAAGGTTTTTTTATGATATGGGTATGTAATAACCACTTATATATCAAGGAGGATGAGATGAGACCCGTATGGAAAGGTGCTATCAGCTTTGGACTGGTCAATATCCCGGTCGATCTGGTGTCAGCCGAACAAAAAAACGATCTCAAATTTAATCTGATCGATTCACGTGATGAAAGCCGGATCCGATATGAACGGGTGAATGAAGAGACCGGTGAAGAAGTTCCATGGGATCAGATCGTCAAAGCATTTGAATTTTCAGACGACAATTATGTCATTGTGACCGATGAAGACTTTGCCCGGGCTGATGTCAAAGCAACCAAGACGATCGATATCGAGACCTTTATCGAGCGATCGGAACTGGCACTGAAATATCTTGATCGACCCTATTATATCCAACCGCAAAAAGGGGGAGAAAAAGCCTATACTCTACTGCGAGACGCCTTGATCAAAACCGATAAAATTGCCGTTTCCCGGGTAGTAATCCGGACCCGGGCCTATCTGTCAGCTATCTACCCCGAAGGCGATGTCCTGGTACTCAATCTGATTCGATTCCATCAGGAATTGCGGGCTGTTGAAGATTTGAAGTTGCCCGGTGATATTAAGACGAGCAAAAAAGAATTGGATCTGGCTGTCAAGTTGATCAATGACATGACCGAAGGCTGGGATCCATCAGCTTATCATGACGAATATCGCGAAGCATTGATGAAACGGATCAAACAGAAAGCCAAAGGTAAGGGCATAAAAGAAGAAGTGGTCGAAGAGATCGCTCCGGCCGACAATGTGGTCGACATTATGGATTTACTTCAAAAAAGCATTGACAAGGGGCCGGCCAAAAAAGCTAAATCCAAGACCACCAAGAAGAAAACATCATGAGCTTAACAACCTACGATGAGAAACGAGATTTCTCCAAAACAGCTGAACCAAAAGGAACAAAAAAATCGTCATCCGACCAGCTGATATTTGTCGTGCAAAAGCATGCCGCTTCCCGGCTGCACTATGATGTTCGCCTGGAATGGGAGGGTGTCCTCCTGAGTTGGGCTGTCCCCAAAGGACCATCCTATAATCCAAAAGATCGTCGCTTGGCTGTAAGAGTCGAAGATCATCCATATGACTATAAGGACTTTGAGGGCACGATTCCTCAAGGGCAATATGGTGGTGGAACAGTCATGCTATGGGATGAGGGCATTTGGGAACCGCAGGATGGAGAGGATTTTGACAAAGGCCTGGTTTCCGGCAGCCTCAAATTTATCCTGCACGGACAAAGACTGAAGGGCAAATGGACCCTGGTCAAGATCAAACCCAAACCGGGAGAAGAAGACAAAAACTGGCTCCTGATCAAAGAACGGGATGAGTTGGCACAGGATAGCCAGGGGATGAAGAATTTTACCACCAGTATTCGAAGCGATCGGACGATGGACGAGATCGCTCAAGGAGAAGACTCACCGGAATTGCCGTTTTATCCAGTACAGAAAGCCAGTCTGCGAGAAGATGTGCCGCAGGGAGATCAATGGATCCATGAGCCGAAATACGACGGCTACCGAATCGGGGCATATATCGATCACGGTGAAGTAAAACTATTGACCCGTAATCAACAGGACTACACCGAGCGATTTCCTGCAATCGCTAAAGAGTTCCGGGGATGGGATGTTCAGGCGGTTATTGACGGTGAGGTCGTAGTCCAGGTGGATGGCAAGTCAAGTTTCCAGGCATTACAACAAGCGATCAAGAAGAAGGATGTCAGCCCGAATTTTATCGCTTTCGATCTGCTATTTGATGGGGAGGATATCCGAAAGTTACCTCTGAAAGAGCGGCGTGACCGTTTGGAAAGCTTACTAAAACAACATAAAACCAAGACGGTGCAGTTCAGTCGGGCCTTCCATGGGTCATCAGATGATCTGTTGAAACAAGTGTGCGATCAGGGAATGGAAGGCATCATCAGTAAAAGGATAGATAAAGCTTATACTGCCGGTAGAAACCGCGATTGGTATAAGATCAAGTGCCGGGCAGCCCAGGAATTGGTGATCGTCGGGTTTAGCCGGACTGAAAAAAGGACCAGGGCCCTGTCATCCCTTTTGCTCGGCGTTTATGAAGGTGATGAGCTGAGGTATGCCGGTCGGGTAGGCACCGGGTTTACACAGGACTCGGCCAAAGATCTATATAACAAACTGCAGCGATTGATTCGAAAGACTCCACCCATCCAGCCTGTACCGACCCAAAGAAGTGGCGAAACGATCAGCTGGGTGAGGCCGTCCTTGATCGTTGAGATCGATTTTGCAGAATGGACCGAAGATGGACTGGTAAGACAGGCAAGTTATAAGGGCTTGAGACAGGATAAACGCGCATCTGAAGTACTCCGGGAGAAACAGGACAAACCTTCTGAACCTGAGTCGAAACTAGCTGAAGGTGACGATGAGATCCGCTTGACCAGCCCTGATAAAGAATTGTTTGATGATTACACCAAAGCGGATCTGGCAAACTATTATGAAAAAATAGCTGATCGCATGTTGCCTTATGTCAGTAGTCGATTGCAATCACTTGTACGATGCCCCGATGGTATCCAGGGGGAATGTTTCTATCAAAAACACTATCAGGATTCCATGGTCGGTCTTGAGTCGCAACGGATCGAACAAAGTGATGGGGAAGAAGCGGACTATATCTATCTGACTGACATCGATGGTCTCCGTCAGGCAGTCCAACTGAACACGATAGAGTTTCACGGTTGGGGCAGCCGGATCGATCAGCTGGAAAGGCCTGATCAAATCGTGTTCGATTTGGATCCGGACGAGGACTTGGGACTAAAGGAAGTCCGGCGGGGAGTGCGTGATCTGAAAGCCATCCTGGACGAATTGGGCTTAGTCGCGTTTTTGAAGACGAGTGGAGGCAAGGGATATCACGTCGTGGTCCCACTGACACCTCAAGCCGGTTGGGACGAAATCAGAGATTTCAGCAAACAGGTGGCAAGTGTCATGGAACAGAAGTGGCCCGATCGTTATACCGCCAATATGCGAAAAGATAAACGAAAAGGCAAGATCTATGTCGACTGGGTGCGAAACGGCAGAGGGGCGACCAGTGTTGCGCCATATTCTGTCAGAGCCCGAAGCGGTGCTCCGGTTTCCTGGCCGATCAGTTAGTCTGATTTGAATAAGATTGCACCAAATGACATGACGATCAAAAAAGCTTTGCGCAGTCGACAAAAGGATCCCTGGACTGGTTTTTTCAATGTCAAACAAAAATTGAAATAGCCAACACGCTCGACCACACTGTTGTTTGATTATAATAATTATGCTAAGGTGATCATAGAAATCAATTGAACAATATTTTCTAACGTTTTCACTTGTTGTTTCAGATTTTAATCGTCGGTAACAAGGCCAATGAATGTGTTTGCATTTGTGCGGCCTTGT
>JAAZLX010000143.1 GCA_012799095.1 Tissierellia bacterium | reverse complement strand
ATTATTTTTCCTATTTGCCAATAAGCTTTAAGTAGTTCAACATTAACTACACTTGCAACATTGTGTCTTGCCTCAAGCATAACTTGTTTTATTTCTGAAATAATATTATTATTTTAATTTGATATTTCACTCACAGTTTTACCTCCTGCAGTTCTATTTCAAAGATACAATATACTACCAACTTCATTGATTATAAAAAAAATTTATGACTTTTATCTAAGCTTGTGTCGCTTAATGTAAATGATACGAAACAGTTATTTTTATAATATGAATTAAATCACCAAAAAAAATCAAGTATTTTTGGTATTAATAATACAATAATTGCTCCTAAAATACTCAATACAACAATCTTAATTACACTTCGTTTCACATCTTTTGTATTCTTATCTATTAATGCACCTATAGCTATGCCAAGAAGCATTCCAATACCAGCTCCTATAGCTATGTTATTAAATATTACTCCAATCGCTGCCCCAATTGTTAATCCAATACCAATACCAACGCTAAGATAAAAATTCTGGTTATTTTCGTCTCCGTTATTTGAGTTTTTCTCACACATATTAGTCCCCCTAACTTTGCCTTTATCTACGAATATGCAACTGATTACCATCTTAAATATAATTATACTAAATGATTAAAAATTATTAAAGAACCAAAACCCTTACTTCTCATGCACTCCTTACAGCAATTAGATCCTAATTACTTTAAGCAATGCATGAAATATATTTATTTAAAGTTCCTGAAACCCTTGATTTCATAGCACAAACTGCACCCATCACTATTATGACACGTTCCCCAGTGGCTGCAACAATTAAATTACGGTAGTGACCATGAATTTCACGTTCTGCTTTCAGCATGTCTAATATCGTCTGTTGAAAGTCATAGGGTTGAATGTCAAAACCCGCCAGACGAATAGGTACCCCTTCACTATTGGTTGTTCTGCGACCCTCACGAGTCAAGGCTTGCTGTAATCGTTGCCGATCGACTTCGTTTTTCGGATCATAAGTAACAAATTCCGGGCTGTTCCAATATCGATCAAAGGTATAGCTTATCTTTTTAAAAACACTCGGTGTATGTTGTTCGGTCAGTTTAACATTCCATTCTGCCCCATCAGTAAAGGCAGGCTTTGATAGGTTGGACGACCCGACATACGCCGTTGAAAAGCCATTGTCACGCTGAAATAAATAGGATTTAGCATGAAGCCTGGTTAAATCGGTATCGTAGCTGACCTTTACATTAGCCGTCGGAAGAGTGGCTATCATCTCGATCCCCTCAAAATCAGATGCTCCGAGGTAAGTTATGGTCAGCACATAAATCGGCTTGTTCCATACTTGAGAAAATGTTTTCAGTTCATCATATATCAGAACGACTCCGCGCTTTTTGATAAAAGACACTATCATGTAAATGGCATCACACGACAGGATTTCCTTTTTGAATTCCTGCATGATGGACGGTTCTGATTGATCACCGGTAAAAAGGGAGCTGATGGTAAGAGATCGTTCCGGTCGTACTGTTGACTGATGATTCAGAAAAGTGTCTGATCGATTGAGTTTTGAGTATATTGATTTCAACAATCTACCTTGACGAGTAATCTCGGGTTGAGGAAAGTCAGGACCGAGCTCTTGGTTAATGACTTCGATGATTTTGTTGGCTAACACAATCTGCTGTTCCAGTTGAGTGCTGTCAGTTTCAGCATCTCGAATATATTCGAGGGATCGTTCAATGACCCTCGATAAATAATGAGATAACAGCGCCGGTGCCTCAAGTTTGTCCAATTGTGCTTTTTCAATAATCCTGTCATCTTCTAACCGCTGCAATTCAAAGAATATTTCCGAATTGATGATTTGTTCATAGATCCCGTCCTTCATGGGCCGACCTCCTGTTTTCATTTTAGCCCACAACACATGGTCTTACAATCAAAAAGGCCCATCCAAGATGGGCCGGATTGAATCATCATTTCTTTTTGATCACCAATTGGTCGTTTTCAACCGATACCAAAGCGGTATCTCCCGAGCGAATGGTTTCACCGAGAATGGCCTTGGCTAATAGTGTCTCCAGATGACGTTGGAGATAGCGCTGCATGGGACGAGCTCCGAAATTGACATCATAGCTGGCTTCGATAACAAAATCTTTGGCTTCATCTGTCAACTCCATGGCAATCTGCTGTTCGGACAGTCTCTCCATAATATCTTTGACTTGCAGGTTGATGATTTGACGCATGTCAGATCTGGTCAGTGGTTTGTATAACACGATTTCATCCAAACGGTTGAGAAATTCCGGTTTAAAACGCATACGCAATTCACCGTTAATCAAATCACGTGCCTCCCGGGTGATCTGACCGTCTTGGTCGATCCCGTCCAGAAGATAGTGAGAACCTAAGTTGCTTGTCATGATGATAATGGTATTTTTAAAATCTACTGTTCGACCTTGTGCATCAGTCGCCCGGCCATCATCCAGGATTTGCAGCAATACATTAAAGATATCCGGATGGGCCTTTTCAATTTCATCAAACAGTATGACTGAATATGGCTGGCGTCGGACAGCTTCAGTCAACTGACCGCCCTCTTCATAACCGACATATCCGGGAGGCGCTCCTAACAGACGAGCTACCGTATGCTTCTCCATATACTCACTCATGTCGATCCGGATCATATTTTTTTCCGTATCAAACAGCAAACGGGCAACGCTGCGGGCCAACTCCGTCTTACCGACACCGGTCGGACCGAGGAACAGGAAACTTCCAATCGGTTTATCCGGATCCTTGACACCGGCACGTGATCGCATGATCGAATCGGCAACTCTCGATACCGCTTCATCCTGCCCGATGACCTGTTCGTGTAACCGGTCTTCTAAACTGAGCAGTTTGTGCCGTTCTGATTCGACCAATTTATCCAGCGGGATACCTGTCCAGCGTGACACGATCGTGGCTATTTCTTCCTCCGTGACCCGTTCTTTGACCATGGCATCGTGATTTTTTTCTTTCGATTGTTCAGCTGCCAGCCGTTTTTTCAGCTCGGGCAATTTACCATACGTCAGCTCAGACACTTTTTCCAGTTCGTACCGACTCTGAGCCATTTCAATCTGATGGTTGACTTGATCGATCTGTTCTTTCAACGAACTGATTTCATCGGCAGCTGACTTTTCCGACTGCCAGCGGGCATGTAAGCCGTCATATTGTTCCTGTAGTTCAGCAACTTCTTTTCGTACCTCACTCAAATGCTCCAAACTTCTTTCATCCGTCTCATTTTTCAGTGCGGCTATTTCTATTTCCTTGGTCATGATCTTGCGGCGGATCTCATCGATTTCACTCGGCATCGATTGCATTTCCGTCTTGATCAGGGCACAAGCTTCATCCACCAGGTCGATCGCCTTGTCGGGCAAAAACCGATCCTGTATATAACGATCCGACAGCGAAGCAGCCGCCACAAGAGCACCATCGGAAATTTCGACCCCATGGTAGATTTCATAGCGTTCTTTTAATCCGCGCAATATCGTGACAGCATCTTCTACCGCCGGTTCATTGACCATCACCGGCTGGAAACGCCGTTCCAGGGCAGCATCTTTTTCAATATATTTCCGGTATTCATCCAAAGTAGTAGCGCCGATGGTGTGGAGCTCTCCCCGGGCCAGAAGAGGTTTCAGCATGTTGCCGGCATCCATGGCACCTTCGGTCCGACCGGCACCGACGATCAGGTGGAGTTCATCAATAAACAGGATGATCTGACCATCACTCTTTCGGACCTCTTCCAAGACCGCTTTTAACCGCTCTTCAAATTCGCCCCGGTACTTGGCACCGGCCACCAAAGCTCCCATATCGAGGGCAAAGATGGTCCGGTCTTTCAGGTTTTCCGGGACATCTCCCTTGACGATCCGTTGGGCTAGCCCTTCCACGACGGCTGTTTTACCGACACCGGGCTCACCGATCAATACCGGATTGTTCTTGGTTTTACGTGATAAAATCCGAACAACTCGACGGATTTCTTCATCACGGCCGATCACCGGATCGAGCAGATTGTCCCGGGCTCTCTGAACCAGATCATCGCCGTATTTCTTCAATACATTGTAAGTGCCTTCCGGTTCCTGTGACGTGACCCGTTGCGAACCACGTATTTCTTTTAGAGCCGCCATCAATTTTTCTTTGTTTAGCCCGTGATTTTTTAAGATCTGATAGACACCACCCCGATCATTCTCGACCATGCTGAGCAGGATATGTTCCACACTCATAAACTCATCCTGCATCGAGGCAGCGATCTTTTCTGCTTTCATCAAGATATGATTGGCTTCATTTCCTATATAGAGTTGAGTCGTGCCCGACACTTTGGGCTTTTTCTCTAATGCACTTTCAATGTCACTTTTTAATCGAGGTAGCGACACACCGGCCTGTTCCAACAGTTGCTGGACAAAGCCTGATTCGCTATTGATCAAACCGGATAATATGTGTTCCGGGTCGATGGTAGAATTGCCATATTCATTGGCGATAAAATTAGCTTGATTGAGTGCTTCGATGACCCCTCTTGTCATTTTTTCGTAATTCATGATTCCCCCTGTTAGCACTCTTGTCTTATGAGTGCTATATGTTAATTATACAAAGAAATCCTGTATTGTCAAGACTGCTATCGTTCATTTTCATCTGCTTAATCTATAGCAAACCGAATCGTTACGTACTTGGTGATTGCACTCTCACCGACCGGAAAATCCATATCATAACTGGCCTTCATCTCTGCCATGCGGTGAACCGCCCCACCGTTGTTTCCCGGGACGACATATTGGATCGCACCAAGACTGACATCACTCAACCTGGCTAAATCCTGTGCTTTTTTCTTGGCGTCACTGACGGCTCTTTCCATGGCTCGCTCCTCAGCAGCAGCCGGATCTTTCACTCGAAACGACAAATAAAATTCCGGTTGATCCTTTAATGAGGCCAATTTTGCTAACAGTTGATTGAGCCTTTCATTATCATGCTCAAAGTTCATCACCAAATCATGTTGCAGACGATAGCCGTCAAAGACGGTCCGATAGACCGGGCTGTCCGGATCCGGCTGATAGTGGGTGTTGAGCATATAGTTTTTCGTCTGTATGATGTCTTTGTCAAAGCCCAGCTCCTTCAGAAGCTGCTGTAATTCCGACAGTTGATTGGCTGATTGAGCCAGTGTCTGAGCATAGTCATTTTGCTTGGCGATCAGACTCAGTCTGATTTCCACCTGATCCGCCCGTTGTGTGGCCGTTCCTGTTCCGGTCACTTCAAGATATCGTTTCAAAGGTCCTCCTCGTTTTTCGACAAAAAAAGGCCAGCTTTCGCTAACCTTGATTACCATATTGTCCAAAAAACACTTTATTTTCATGTTTTCTGGGACGGGCTGTCCGCTGTTTGGCCGGATAGCCCAGTGAGAGAATACTAAAAGGCATAATGTTCTCGGGTAGCCCAAGAATATCTTTTACCTTGTCCATTCTCCAGCGCTGCGGGGCGACCCCGAGCCAGACACCACCCAGTTCGAGACTGACGGCTTCCAGCAGGACATTTTGTGACAGTGCCGCCATATCCTGTTGCCAGAACTCCGGTGCCGCCAAATCGTTCTTATTGACTAGTGTAACGATGGCCACAGGTGATTTCTCAAGACAGACGAACCATTTTACCACTCCGGCCAAGCGGATCAATTGATCTCTGTCTTCTACGACTAGAACTTCCCAGGCTTGCTGGTTGTGCGCTGTCGGAGCCTGAAATCCGGCTTTGATCAACTGGTCGATCTTTTCTCGTTCCACCGGTTTGTCCAAATAGCTTCTCAGACTGTATCGTTTAAATATTTCTGTCATTCTGCTCACTTTCCTCCCCAAAGACCATCGTATCCTCATCGATCATTTTTTTTCGGACTCGGCGATAAGGCTCCGAATTACGATCCGGCATAGGTTGCTTCATCACCGGCACATACAGCATGATCACCGGCTCATCTGAGGCGTAAAACTGCTCTGAATAGACCTCGATATCATAGTCTTCTGTCGGATATAGGTTCATTTCCGGCAGGATCTCATGATAGATTTTCTGAAAACTCGAACCAATGGTATTGGCAGGTCCGTCATGGGGATAGGCCAAATAAAGCTTATGCGTCAGAAACCAGGCCTGCATGCCGGGCGGCACCTGGTTGACTTTGTTGACTTCAACTCCGGCCAGATAAGTAATTCGATCTTCGCCCTGATAAAGAGGCTCACACACACCATAGAATTCAGTGTCGGTCTTGACGTCATCGATTTCTTCGATCCGGTCAGCTAATGACAACCAGGCATCAGCAATCGCCTTATACTCATTTGCACCTTTATGGGGAATCCCCAGAATCATGCGATCAGGCAAGTTTACGATTTCAGGCTTCATACTATTTTCTCCTTTTATGGGGTACTATGAGATATATACCACAAATCAACCCCCTTCAACAGAGGTATTTCATGTCAAAACGAATGATGATCGTCACCGTCATAATGGCTGCTCTGACCGCCGTGTTTTGGGCCAGTTTTCTCGATGAATCCATCAGCAGATTGATTTATCAATGGCGTTTACCGGCTTTGACCAGTCTAATGAAAGCCGTCAGCTGGATCGGTTATGTGTACTTTCTGGTTCCGGTCAATTTGTTGATCCTTATCTTATTGTTTCGCAGTAACCGCCTCAAGGCCGTCACCATTCCTGTGGGAACTCTGGTCGTTTGGCAGTTCAGCGAGCTGTTAAAAAAGATAATTCAACGTCCCCGACCGGATATTTCACCGATCGCCCACGAGACCAGCTATGCTTTTCCCAGCGGGCACGCCATGAGCAACACCGCTTTCTATATGCTCTTGTTCTTGCTGACACCGGACAATAAACAATTGCAGTATTTCAGCATCGGGATGATCGTTATGATGAATTTCTCCCGGGTCTATCTCGGTGTTCATTGGCCAAGCGATGTCTTTGGTGGCACAGCGATCGCCTTGATCATCGTTCAGTTGATCTATCAGCTCATAAAAAAACGGCTCCAAGAGCCGTCATCGTCTGGCATCGACGAATGATTCCATCATTTGGTCGCCTATTTCATAGCGGAAGCGATATATTGGATAGATCAGTTCCGTTTCTTCCGGTAGAGAATACGACAGATACCCTGCCACGATCTGTTCCTGTTGCAAGTCCGGCGTACTTTGTATCAGCCGGTCTTTTGCTTCTTCAAAACCTATCACCTCTACCATATCGGTCATGGTCAATGAAACAGCCTGGTCTGACTGCTCCACCACCCGATAGACAGAATAATCAACAATTGCATCACGATATCGGTCTTCTTCCGATAACTCAGCTGTGACCGACACCTCATCCGCCGGGCTGCTGGCATCTTCCGGACCGGCTACAAAAACCGGTAGAGCTTGCGGTGTGCGATTGGGTTGCCAGGGAGTTTCGGCCAATTCTCTATCAAACGAAGATTCGCTCTGTAAAATCGCCACTTCCGGAGCAGCTTCGCTTTCTTCATTCATGCCGGAGAGCGTTGATTCAGGGGCCTGTTTTCTCGCCATATCCAGTGAATCAGCGGTCACCGCATCCCGTTCCAGTGAAGGCAAACTCCAAACTGCTATCACAAGCACCAGGACTGCGAAGGCCGATATCCATCGCCACCGCATGCCGGTAGGAGCTGGTTTTTCGCCCGCAGCATGACGGATGCTTCTTAACATGGCCTGTTTTTGATCTGAGGTCGGGGACAGTTCATGCAAGCTTTTGTTCAATTGTTCTTTATTCATGAACGTCCTCCCATTCTATGCGTAGTAGTTCACGGGCTTTTTGCATTCGTGAACGCAGAGTCGATTCGTTTAAATCCAAGTAGCGGCTTATTTCACGGGTCGAATAACCCTCATAATAATACATATAAATGATGACCTTTAGATCATCAGGCAGGTTGAGTACCTGCTCGAGAATTTGATCGCTTTCGGGATCCCGGGTTTGCAGTAGCGGGGCGATCGCTTCATAATCGGTCCGCTTCTTCTTATACCAATGGTTCAACTGATTTTTACACAGATTGGAAACCGTGACGATCAGCCAGGCTTTCTCATGAGCTTCCGACTCAAACTCGACCGGGTTCTTTATCAGATTGATAAAGGCAGTCTGAGTGGCATCTTCAGCATCTTGTTGATTTTTCAGATACATCATCGCCACCCGGTAGACCGAATCGACCTGGCGATGATAAATTTGTTCAATATCCACAGTTCTTCCTGTCTGACTAAGATACAATCCAAGCCGTTAAAATGTCCACGTTATTTTCAGTATACCCCAAGTCCCACCCGGGTCAGAAAAATGATCCCCTGGTTTTCAGCAGAAGTCGACAGTTTCATTATATACGATTCAATAACTGTAGTGAGTGTATTACACGACGGACTTTCAAAGGATAAAACAATCCCATGAAAAAGAACGGATGAACAAAAAAAAGACCCTCTTGATCTCAGGGTCTACCATATTTGAAAATCGATCATTTTAAACCTACCTTCGATTTCGACGATTACTTCTTCCTGGTTGAGCATGATCCTGCGGTCCCCGGATCCGTCGGAAAACAAAAGAGTCGACTGATCGATTTTGGTGTACGTGTGCTTGACAGGCAGTGATTTTCCGGTAACAACATCAAACAAAGCGACATCGATCGTGTTTGGTACTCCAGGCTGTAATGACAATGTTCTGGTGGCCATCATATGAGTCATCGGTGTGTTTGTCAGATGAAAGTATTGAAAGTCTTTGAATTCCTCCATAATCCGCTTCGAACTTCGATCGACCCACATGCCGTTCATTTTCCTCTGACATTGGAACACAATCTGATCATTGATCGTCACTTCAAAGTCGTCTAATTGCCAGTCGATATCAAAGTGGATCACATAATGGCTGTCCTCACCTTTTAAATCACTTGAAACAAAAATATCCCGACGTTCTACGTCGATTCTTGCTTCTTCTATATTACCGGTAGTTAAATTCTCCCACCGAACACGATAAGAACCTTGTTTCATAACCACCTCCTAGTTCATTATACCAACTAATCAAGTCCTATAGTATGTTATTGACTTTTCATTCAATAATTCGTATTCTGTTAACGATTAGAAAATGAGGTTTCCCATGAATGTAGCGTTTCGTGCTGCCAAAGAATATGAATTAACCCAGGTTCAACCCCTGATCGATGACTTGCTCCAACCGATCAGTCATCTTATGATGGCCGGAAAGACCGCTGTGTTAAAAGTCAATCTGCTGATGAAGGCAGCTCCGGAACGGGCGATCACGACCCACCCGGTGGTGGTTGAGGCCGTGGCCAATCATTTGATCGATCGCGGCATGAATGTCATTATTGCCGATTCTCCGGGCGGACCGTTCATCGCCCCCGTTTTAGATAGTATTTACCGGGCCAGCGGCCTGGCAGGAGTGGCTGAGCGTACCGGTGCCGAGTTAAACCATGATCTGAGTTCTTCCGAAACGCTTCTTGACGGGGCTGAAAAACTTCACCGTTTCGAGATCCTGAATGTCGTCAAACAAGCCGATCTTGTCATCAACTTGCCTAAATGCAAAACCCACGGCATGATGACTTATACCGGTGCAGTAAAAAATCTGTTCGGCGTGATCCCGGGGTTGACCAAAGCGAATCATCATTTTCGGCTGCCCAGTCGACTGGACTTTGGTGACCACCTGGTCGATATTGCCGAGTTTGTGCAGGCTGATTTTCATCTGATGGATGGAATCGTCGGCATGGAAGGCGATGGTCCCAGCGGAGGTCAGTTGATTCAGTCCGGTTTTTTGGCAGCCTCTTTGTCACCTCACCACCTCGACCGGGCCGTCTGCCAGCTGATCGGGATCGAAGAAAAACTGGTCCCGACGTTGCTAGCTGCCATAAGGCGGGGATTTTTGAACGAGCAGACTCAGGTCATTGGAGATACCCTCCGGGTCAAACCATTTGTTTTGCCCAAATCAGCTCCAGTCACCTTTTTGCCTTCCTGGGTACCGGAAGGGCTTCATCACCGCTTGGCCAAAGCCATTCGCTCAAAGCCTGATTTTTTACATAAAAAGTGTATCGGTTGTGCCAAGTGTGCCGAGATCTGTCCGGCTCAGGTGATCACCATGAATCAGGACCGGCGGCCGGAATGTGACTATGACAATTGCATCAGCTGCTTTTGCTGTCATGAAATCTGTCCGGTCAAGGCAATTGAAATCAAGCAGTCTTTTCTGGGTAGTTTGCTAAAAAAATAAGCCAGTCGATGACTAGCTTTCATAAACGATGCTTAGTGCCTTGATCGGCACTTTTTTTATTGCCTGATACGATTTGTTCGACCGGACCGCTCGGAAAAAAGCTTTTTGATCGTTCAACGGAAAATCAATGATTTCATTAGTCGAAACAGGTAAAGCCATTCGAATCAGCAGACAACCTTGCGAGCCAAAACAACGTTTGAGCCGAACATGATCCGGTCGGACTTCGAATATCAGGCGTTCTTGGTCCGTTATAAACGGTTTCTTGGCAAACCGGCTGAAGACAAGCAACAGGTCGCTCGGGGTCGGTTTGATGCCAAGCCCCTGTATCCGGGCTAATTCATTCCAGGTAGCAAGTGCTTCTGTCTTGGGATCTGCCGGTTTGTCCTTATTGCGCCAAAAGAAAAACATTATTTACTCCGATAAATGATAATTCCCCGGGCCGGTATAACAAAGTCAACCGCCGCCTCAGGATCTAAGAAGTTAGTTAATTCTCCCGGTTCTCGATTTAAGTGGACAGGTTCAGTCAAATTGTTCATTCCAATGACAAATCGACCTTCATCAGACTCGATTTGATATAGCAGGTATTCCTTGCTTACATCTAATATTACCACACTACCCTGTTTGTATATATTATCCGATCGTAGCTCAAGCAACTTGCTCCAAAGTGGCTCCAGTCTGTTTTCGGTATCGTCCCAGGGAAATCCTCTGCGATTATCCGGATCATCCCAGCCTTCCATCCCGACTTCTGTCCCATAATAGATCACCGGTATCTGACGAGTCGTCATAATGAAAGTGATCGCCTGCTTTAGATAGTCCAGTCCCCCATCTCCCACCTGAGACAGAAAGCGTTTGTTGTCATGATTGTCAACAAACATACCGTTTCGTTCAGGTGACGGATCATTTTGCGACCGGTTCATCACAGTTTCAATTGCGGTCATCGATCCGTTGTCACGAAAAGCCGTCAATATTGCCTGGTACATCGGGTAGTTAAGCATCCCGTCGATTCCCGATTGCTTGTAATGGTTCAATACCGGTGGATTATAGTTGTAGACCTCGCCGATAAAGTAAAAATCGGGATAATCCTGCCGGATCCGGTCGACAAAGGTATTCCAAAAGTCCAAATCGACATGGCGAACCGTATCAAGCCGAAAGCCGTCGATTCCGGTTTCTTCGATCAACCAGAGCGCAGAATTGATCAGATAATCGGCCACTTCCGGATTGGTCTGATCGAAATCCGGCAATCCGGCCAGCCAGCCCTGTTCCACCTGCTGCTTATCACTCCAGTTGTGGATCGATCGATCGGGATGGAACCAGTCCGGATTGTCCTCCAGTATCTGAGAATCATAACCGGTATGGTTAATTACAAAATCAACGATCAGTTTCATTCCCCTCCGGTGCATTTCTTCTGTCAAACCTTTGAGGTCTTCCAAAGTTCCCAGATGAGGCTCTATCGCATAAAAATCATCGATCCAATAGCCATGATAACCATTGGCTGTGTTCTGTTGTACCGGAGTGATCCAGACCATGGTGATTCCTAGATCCTCAAGATAGTCCAGTTGATCGCGGATCCCCTGAAAGTCTCCGCCATGGTACCGCTTAAGATCTGATTTATCGACATCATAGTTGTTGGATTGATCTCCATCCCGAAAGCGATCCGTCAATATGAAATACATCACTTCATCCGGGCCGATTTCACGGTCTGCTATCGGAGAAGCGGTACATCCAACAATAAGAATGATCAATAATAAAAATCCAATTTTTTTCATGGCATCCTTCTGTCAATATGGCCGAGATACCTATGTGGTTCGTAAGGTTTTTGCCGCTAACACATGAACGGCTGAATCAGAGTGAATGATCAGTAGATCGTGTAGCATCTATACATGTCCACGCATTGTAAAATAAGCTACTTTATCGTATTAGTCACCGATCCCAAGTTCTTCCAACCATTTCATCAGATCGTGACGGACCATTTCAGGTTCAACTTGTTGCAAGACCTGGCTTATCTGATTTTTTCGATACTCCACGCCTGTCAGGTTGTCTTCCAAGCGGCGAAAATCTGTTTCCACCAGAGCATCGCTGAAAAACTTGACCCGGGTGATTTTGCCCCGGTTGACATCAAAATGCCAGTCCGTTAGCCCCCAGTCAAATTTTTTCTCGAAATGTACCTGATATGCCGGGCTTTGCCCGACATTCCATTGCCAGGTCTGATACTTCTCAGCACTTTCATGGCCTTCGAGGAAACCTTCATCGATCACGATCGGCTCTGCAGCCTCACCAAACACCTGTACGAAACTTTGCTTTAAGCTCTCTATCAGGTTGTCTATCGTCATGTTCGGTGCATAATCGATCAGGTTGGTGACGCGGCTGGTGACGCTGCGGATACCCTTGGCTTCCATTTTCAGTGGGGGAACATTGAGATAATTTGATAATTTCGTCATGTCGACATCAAGCATGATCGTACCGTGATGGCATTGATTGGACTGGATCCGGCTAAAGGCATTGCCTGAGAATTTTTTACCGTCGAGCAGGATATCATTGCGGCCTGAAAACTCTGCCGGTAAATCAAACCTCCTTAAGGCTTGTATGATCACCTGCAGGTTTTTCTCCAGCGAATAATCCTTTTCGTGGGCGCAAAAGCTGAAGTTCAGGTTGCCCAGATCATGAAAAACCGCTCCTCCGCCACTTAAGCGTCGGATCAAAGTAACATCATCACGCTCGATCGCCACCAGATCACATTCTTTGTATGGGTTTTGGTTGCGCCCGATGACGACAGTGTTCTGATTTTGCCACAGGAAAAAACTGATTTCTCCCGGTTTGGCCTGTCTGGTCATGATCTCTTCGGCTGCCAGATTGATCCTGGGATCATGTGAGGTCGAAACATAAATTTTATGCATAGTCTCCCTTGGGCACACAGCCCACCTTTCAGTTTTGAATTACACTAAGAATATCACGATTGTTGTCGAATAGACAAATCAATCCGTCTGAATCATCTGAATTGTTCTGTCAAATTTAAATGATCGCTTAAAATTAGATTGACACACGTTTGCCAATCTGATAGCCTGAAAATATCTTAGGAAAGGAGGTCGCCGACATGTCCAAACATCTACATAACAATCAACTTCAGACCTCCCTGATAGTTTACTAATTCAGGGTCCAACCCATTTACAGCAGACACACCTGTAAGGGTGTGTTTTTTATGTGTATATACTGAGAGGATGTGATCCAACTGTTTCAAACTTTTAAAAAAATTGGCTGGTTTATCCGGACATATCGGAAACAATATATCATCGCGCTGAGCGTGCTGCTGGTCAGTTATGTTTTTGCGTTGATCCCACCCTGGATGATCGGTAACCTGACCGACCAGATCAGTAGCGACCGGATCGAGCTTCGCGGTTTATTGACCCAATTGGGCCTGCTCTTAGCAACTTTAGTTCTCAGTTACATCGGCAATTATATCTGGTCCTATTATCTCTTTATGGGGTCTGATCGGATCGCCCGAAACACCCGGCGTCGCCTGATGACTAAATTTCTACGCCAGAGTCCGATATTTTACGAAAATAACACCACCGGCTCACTGATGGGGAAAAGCACCAATGATGTCAACGCAGTGAGTGATTTTGCCGGTTTCGGCTTTATGAGCCTGATCGATGCCACCATGTTTCCTTTGGTCATATTGCTGATCATGGCAACCACCATCAGTCTGCGGATGACACTGTTAGCTGTCATCCCCATGCCCCTGCTGATCATCTTCACCAAAAAGTTCGAGGATAAGATCACCTTGTATTACCGCCAATCACAGGAGGCCTTCGACAGCCTGAATGATAAAGTGCTGGAGAATGTTTCCGGGGTCCGGGTGGTCCGAGCGTATGGTCAGGAAAATTATGAGATCGCCCAGTTTAAAGCATTAGCCGACAACAATTACAACAAGAATATTTTGTTTCAAACCATCATTGCCTATTTCCCGGTATTATCACGTCTGATCCCCGGCGTCAGCTTTATTATCGCTCTATTAGTCGGGGCTCATCTGATATCGCTGGGCGAACTTAGTTTGGGTAAATTTATCAGCTTTACTATCTACCTTGACATGTTGGTTTGGCCGATGTTTGCCTTCGGTGAATTTATCACTGTCAGTGAGCAGGCCTCTACTGCCATGTCACGAATTCAGGAGCTATTTGATTACAAAGAAGAAATTCCGATAGAGGACGCCGCTCCGGAATATCCCGGCCGAGGTGATTTATCTTTCCGGCACTTCAGCTTCAGCTATCCCAACTCGACTGATCCGGTGCTGCACGACATCACATTCACCCTGCCCCATGGAAAGACTCTAGGTATTGTGGGCAAGATCGGTTCGGGGAAAACCAGTCTGGTACGACAACTAATGCATCTTTATCCGATCGATCCCGGCACACTGTGTCTGGGAGACCGGCCGATCGAAGATTATAATGTTCAATCCGTCCGTCGTAACATCGGTTATGTACCACAGCAGCATGTCCTGTTTTCCAAGTCGATCGATGAAAACATCCGTTTAGGCTCACAGGAAGAAGTATCACACGATAGATTGCTCGAAGTTCTGAAACAAGCTGACTTTATCAAAGATCTGGTCCAACTGCCGCACGGTCTCGACACCATGACGGGTGAAAAAGGGATCGCCTTATCCGGCGGTCAAAAGCAACGGATATCCATTGCCCGAGCCCTGTTAGGCGAGCCGGAAATACTCATTCTGGATGACTCGCTTTCTGCTGTCGATGCTACTACTGAAGCCAATATTCTGGCATCGATCCAACAATACCGCCAGGGAAAAACCAACCTGATCACCGCCCATCGATTATCAGCTATCGCCCATGCCGACTTGATTCTGGTCCTGGAAGACGGCCGGATCATTCAACAGGGCACTCACAACCAGCTGTTCAACACACCGGGCTGGTATCGTGATCAGTTCCTCCACCAACAGCTGGAAGGAGGCCAAGACCATGACGAACTCTAAACGCTATCGCTTTGAAAAACTAAAAGGCTATGCCAAACGCATCCGTGCCACCTTGCTTGGTGGCCTGCTTATGGCGCTGCTGACTGTTGCTGCTGACCTGTATGCCCCGCGGATCATTGCCCGGATTCTCGACAAGGAACTGATTGAGGGCATTGGGACGAGAGATTATTCAGTGTTTATGCGCCTAGTCATCATCTATGCCATTGTCATCGCGCTCTCGGCCATCACCCGCTTTCTCAGTTTGATATTATTTCAAAGGGGAGCCCACCGGGTCAGCCGCTACATGCAGGAGGATCTGTTTTCCCATGTTCAGGCGCTGCCGATCCAGTATTTTGACTCCCTGCCGGCCGGCAAAGTCGTCTCGAGGGTGACCAATGACACCAAAGATGTCATCATCCTGTTTCAGGTGGTGCTCAGCAACCTGACCACTGCCGGACTTTACCTGATCGGAATCTATGGCAGTTTGCTCCTACTTGACCCTCAGCTGGCATTGATCGCAGCGATACCGCTGCCTATCATCGCCTGGATCATTGCCGACTACCGAAAAAAAAGCACTGAGTTCAATAAGGTCTACCGGACCAATCTATCTGAACTCAACGCTTCACTAAATGAAAATATTCAGGGGATGGAAATCATTCAGGCCTTTAACCAGGAGCAGGCGACCTATGACAGCTTCTCGAAAATCAATGATCTGATCTACGGGGCTCAACTCAATATGACCAAGTTGATGAGCTATTCCAGTTTTAATGCCATCGGGTTCCTGCGTTATTTCACCATCGGAACGATTCTGCTTTACTTCGGTTATGGTCACATCAGCGGGGCATATCCGGCAACTATCGGGATCCTGTATGTATTTATCTCATATATGATGAAGATCTATGACCAGGCCCAAAATGTGCTGGACCGGATCGGTCAGCTGGAGCGGGCCAATGTGGCCAGTGATCATATCTTCAGTCTGATGCAACAGCCCGGGATACCGGATGAAAGCGAACAGGCGATCGAGCTGGCCGGAGATGTCGCATTCGAGAATGTCTCATTCTACTATAAGGATGAGGAGTATGTTTTAAAAGATGTCTCGTTCCGGGTCGAACGAGGCAAAACTGCTGCTTTTGTCGGCCACACCGGTTCTGGCAAGTCGACCATCATGAACCTGCTCCTGCGGTTTTACGAACCACAGCACGGCCAGGTATTGATCGACGGCCGCCCAATCACCGAACTGGCACGGCGTAAATTCCGCGAACATGTCGCCATCGTGCTGCAAGACCCCTACCTATTCAGCGGAACGATACTGAGTAATGTCACCCTGGGAAATCCCGGGGTTACCGAGGATATGGCCTATCAGGCATTTATTGAAGTCGGAGGAAAGGACTTCTTGGATCGCCATCCCGATGGCCTGCATACACCGATCACAGAAAAAGGGGCCACCTTTTCCGCTGGGGAAAGACAATTGATCAGCTTCGCCCGGGCTCTGGCAAAGAACCCGAAAATTCTGGTGCTCGATGAAGCCACTGCCAACATTGACTCTGAAACCGAACAGCTGATCCAGCGGGGCGTCCAACGCTTAAAGCAAGGTCGAACGACTTTATTGATTGCTCATCGGCTATCCACTATCCGGGATGCTGATCATATCTTTGTCCTAGATCAGGGAGAGATCGTTGAATCAGGCAATCATGAGGAACTGATCCGATTGAATGGGGAATACAAAGAAATGTATCTCCATCAATCAAATCAAACCAGTGCAGGCTCAACCGCTGTATAACAAAAAACGCCCCTCGGGGCGTTTTGATTATTCCAGAAAAACCAACGTATTGTCCTCCGGGATGTTATATTCATACAACAGCTCATCCTGATAAAAGAACCACTTATCCAGACCTTGATCATACACCAGCTTTTTTAACCAGCTGGTATGATTCTGATACTCTGTCTCAGTATACTTGATAAAATAGCTTTCGATCAGCTCGGCATAAGCCCTGCCGTCTTTGGCATAGACCTTGAAGCTGTCATTGCTGAAACGGATCGCAAACGGCACATAATCCAGTTCGCCACCACCCTGCTTAAACAGATCCAGACTGTCACGCAACCTAATCTCTATTTCAGAATCCGGCAGGACATTGGTAAATGTGTCCATCGTCTCTTGTTTGAGCGACTGAAACGAGTCCAGGGTAAATCTTCTGGTGGCAGCGATCAGTGTTCGTTTCAAATCATCCGTCAATTCAAGTTCGATCTCTTTGCCGCCCATGCTCTCAGCCAGAGTGGCTTCAAACGGAGTCTGCTCGGTACCCTCTCCCTGAATACGCACGATGTCCTTGCCGACTTCGATCGGTCCGACGACATAACCGGATGAAGCAAATTCACCATACGTACCGACTTTTTCGCCATTGACGAACACCAGGTCGGCAGTCTCCGAACGCGCCAATACCAGACCGTTTTGTAACTCAAAACTGATCGGTCCGTCTGTCTGCTCCACCTCGTTACTTAACACCTGGCCCATGACTGTATCGATTTTCAATTGATAAACGGTGCCCGGGGGATGGACTCCAAGCAGCTGAGGACGTTCATCGACTTCTTTGACGGTCAGTCCGCTGTCCTGACCATTAATAAAGATCCGTCCGGTTTGATAAGGTGTCCGAATGGTAGGAAGGAACGCTCCCAATCGTGGCATTAGTTCAATCTTACCGGCTTGATAGCGGATGGCGTGATGTGATATTTCGACTTCTTCCTCAATCTCTTTACCTTCATCCGGCCGATAGATCACTCGATAGATCCCCGGCATGGCTTGTGTCAGGATCCGATCATTAGCCGGGACCGTTAGCGTTTCATCGCCCAGAATGACCTCAAAGGAAGCATCTCCGGTCGTGATCTCGACATCGACCGGTTGCATGCTCAGTCGATGTGTTGGAATGTAGCGCAATGTCTTGTCACCGGGTTCAATCATCAAATCACCCGTCCGAATCTCATTCAGGGCATCGGCCATTCGGGTTCGGTAGTCATCAAGTGACAATAGCTCGCGAAATCTGGCCCAACCGGCTTCACTCAGCTTGAGATCCGCATTTTCCTTTAACCGGGCGATCGTCTCATTACTGCTTCGTTTGACGATCACAACACTTTCACTGCGGACGGCGTCATCGCTGTTGGCTTGAGATATAAAATAATAAGCTGCTCCCAGGCTGAGTGCTACCAATAACAAAAAGGCAAACAATCCGATCATCGGACCGATAAATCGGGTAGCTTTGCCAGAACTGGTCTGGCGAACAATCGATCGCTGTTGATCAAAACCGCAACTGGGGCAATATCGATCATTTTTTTGCAGTGGTGTAGCACAATTTTTACAGACATGAGACGGCTTGTGATAAGCTTGATGTTCCGGATTAGCTGTCTGGCAATGAGGGCACTGCTCTAATGAGGCGTCGTATTCAGTTTGGCAGTTGGGACATTTCATAAGCTCCTCCTATAGACAATTATACGGTTTTGGAATGATTGTGCAATCTTTTGTCAATTCGTCAGTTATAATATCTCTATGGAGGCTGGGGTGAAGAAAAACTTTTGGGTCCGTTTGATTAAACTTATTTTTGGATTGTTCCTGCACGGACTGGGCATTGTCATGCAGATCCAGGCCAATATTGGGTATGCTCCCTGGGATGTATTACACACCGGTTTGGCCACGACCATCGGCGTGACCATCGGTCAGGCCAGCATCGCTGTCGGTCTGGCTTTATTATTTGTTAATTCTATTTTGAAAGAACCGCTTGGCCTCGGCACCGTCCTTAATATGCTTTTGGTCGGTATTTTTGTAGATTTGATCCTGATGACAGGATTGATACCTCAAATGGATCATTTGATAAGTGGAATCGCTCTGCTGATCATCGGTCTAATCGTTCTGGCTTTCGGTGTATATTTTTATATCGGTAGCGGTTTTGGTGCCGGCCCACGGGATACCTTGATGGTCGCACTCAACCGTCGGCTTCGTATCCCGGTCGGACTCGCCCGCACGTCGATCGAAATGACTGCTTTGGTCATCGGTTGGTTGCTGGGCGGCATGGTCGGGATCGGGACTATTATGGCTGTTTTTCTGATTGGATTGATATTGCAGGTTTTATTTGATTGGCTTCGATTCGATCCCAAGCAGATCCAACATGAAAAATTGGCTGATTATGTTCAAATAAGCTGACAGCCACCCTGAGAGGATGGCTGAACTGAAATGCATTTTGTTGGTCCGTCCTGCAAGGGCGGATTATTTGGCTATTGTTCAGTCGAGTTGATGGATCGCTTCTTCATGGGTCGGACCGGCCTTGACGGCATACCACACCGACAGGAATTTTACAATTGCTTCCACGATCGGAACAATACGACTTCCCAGAGGAATGTTTCCCCCCATTATGCCATATAAGCTTATTGCGATCCCGACCAGCAGGATCAACAGACCGACTCTTCGCAACATGAACAAAACGATTAAACCGATAATGGTTATCACACTGGCGGCCAGAGCTATGATCAGTGCTGTCTGGACCGACGAGGGAATATTGTACCACTGGCGGTCAAATCCAAGATATGTTCGGGCGATTCGAATAACAGTCCATATCTCATAAGCCAGCAGGGCACCTAAGACGATGATAAACATCGGGTGACGGAACTTACTATCTTGTTTCATATACATCCTCCGCTTGTGTTGTTCGTATCAACATATACCCAAAGCTCGTCTCAAATCATCGGTTTCATTCGATCGAACCGGCACACAAGCGTTTATCTACGTTAAGACCCTGAGTGTTTCTATCCGGTTCTTATCAACCTTTTCTACTTTAAAGGTGATGCCTTCTATGAT
>JAAZLX010000142.1 GCA_012799095.1 Tissierellia bacterium | reverse complement strand
CTTCAAACCAAAGCTGGGAAGCCAGTTTTCCGGACTGTAATACTCTTAGTGCTTCACGATATTCCATGGTGATATTGTATCACAAACTAATAGCACCTGAAGTGTCCATTATACAATTGGATCGATCCCTGATGATACGTTTCATGCAGCATCGTTTGATTGAAATAGTCGATGACCACCGGGTGCGGATGCTGATATTTATTTTTACCATAACTGAGCACGATCAGCCCGATATCTGTCTGATTCGTCAGATTGGGATTGAGTGAATGAAGCGATCCGTGATGAGGATATTTAAATATATCGATGTCTTCTATCCAACTGGCATGTAACATATCTCCCGACACATCACCTCCGAACAGAAACGTTTTACCATGAGCGTACACTTGTATGACAAGAGAATTGTCATTTTCATTGTCATAATTACGATCGGGATGGTAAATCATCATCTCCACTTCATCAAAGCTTAACCTGTCACCTGCCTCCAATAATTGAAATCCCGGAAGAGGTGTATAACGACTGGTATACCCTGAATGATAAGATAATTGATCGACCCATTTGGAGTGATCATCATCACGATGTGATATAAAGACAGCATCAAAATGACGGATACCCAAGTATCTGAGGTGGTCAAAGAAACGGTCTGATCTGGATGTGTCGATCAAGATCGATCGGCCGGTTTGGGTAATGATCACTGCTGCATCTCCCTGGCCGACATCAAGAAAATGGACTCCAACTTGATGATCGATATGAGCCGTTTGAGCTATTCCGATCACCACCCCAAGCAGGATGAAGATACCAATTCTATATTGTTGAAACCATCGAGTAGCAATCTCACTTTCTAACCGCAACAGCAATAAAATATAAAATATCAGAATCAGACCGATCACCCAGGGAGAGGGCATCATCACTTCCAGCTTCAACAGATCCAGCTGATGCAGCTGGTGCAGGATCTTTATCAAACCAAGCAACCACCACTGTCCGATGTTTTGAAAAACCGGCACGATCACCGTCAGAGCAAGCAGGGGCAGTACCTGGCTCATCAAACAGGCCAAGCCTAAATTGGCCAAAACATAAAACGGACTGAGTATCCCATTGAGTAACAGCTGAAATGGCAGGATGACCAGATAAAGCCGTAGAATAGATGGTCTTCGTGGAAGCACCAGAGAAGCATGGGCTATCGTACCCAGCAAGAAGCCTGTACCCGTTGCCCAATATGGATTGATCAATAACATCAACCAACTGATCAGGGCCAGTTGATCCAAACGATCGATCGTGGTCTTGCGATAGAACACCCCTTCCTGAAGAAGGATCAATCCGATGCTTCGAACACAGCTGGGATGAAAATCAGTGATGATCAGTAATCCGTACATTGTTCCCAGGATCAGACCTCGTCTGATCAACCGGGGCACCATAAACCGTTTCAGGATGCGATCGATAGACCGATCATAAATTCGCAGATGCAACCCGGAAACAACCAGCAGGTGTAATAACCCGATCTCTCGTAACGAACGATGGAAAGAACGATCCAGCAGACGACTACCGCCAAATAATAGAGCATAGGCTAAATTTTGACTGTCATCATACCCATCCAACTGTCGATACAGCGATTGCTGAAGATGAAAAGACCAGCCTTCTTCCAGCGGAGTCACCAGGTCAAATCGATCGACTTCTGCCCGGGCATGAAACCCGAGAGATCGATAATAATCGTGTTCAGAAAATCCGCTGTGATATCGATTGGTCCGAAATGGGATTAGCTTTGCGTCTACACGATATCTCCCGCTTCCCGGAAGCTGTCCCTGAAATAAATAATCAGTGTTGTCGATCGTGACCCGCCATTGATCGATTCGAGTATAATCGACGGGAAAGACTTGACATAAGCCTTGATACACTTGATCTTGCGCCTGTGTGATCAGCAACAGACGAAATACCATCAATAGGATCAACCACGTTCTCTTGTCCCGAAAGGTTAATACGATCAATAGTGGACACAGCCATATGGTACTTTTGGTTAAAAAAAACCCGCTGATCAACCAGCTGCCGATGGCCAGGATCAAAACGGGACGTCTGCAGTTTTGAGTCACGTATCCCCTGTTTTCAGTTTAAACGGAAAACACAAGGAAATATGGATGGGATGAAGTATTCCACAATGAAACAGAAAAACCGGCCCAAAGGCCGGAGTATTATTTATTGATGATGCTGGTTTTTGTCAGAGCCAGATAAAGCGGGAAAGCAATCACTACTCCACCGCTAGCCTGAACCAAATTCCATGGTATATTCGCCAGAGCTGTTTTCATATTACTAAAGATGATCAGCCATTCATAGACGAAATAACCGGCTACCATGACAGACTCTGCCAATATGAAAGACAGGAGGATCAGCAACGGTTTACGACTGGGCCAGAAGCCGACGATCAGTGCCATCAAGCCTTTGATCACCAGGGTGGCCGGAGCAAATATACTAAAGCCCAATGTGATATCAGCCAAAGCAGACCCGATCCCGGCTGCTAAAAATCCATAGCCCGGACCCAGAATGATCCCGCTCAGGAGTACAAAGCCATCACCAGGATGAATATAACCACCACCGAGGATCGGTATCTGGACCGCCATTGTCGTCACCATGCACAAAGCCATTAGAAGAGCCGTCAAGATCAGTTGCTTTAACTTCATGACTTCTCCCTAAAAGTCGATTGATTGTATGGCCATTGTCCGGCCTTCGGGACCGGCATAAAGGACAACCAATGATTGTCCGGACAGTTGGACATCAGCAACCCGACCGGGAAATTGATAGTCTTTATAGGAATCGTTTTTGATCACCCGGACATTGTTGTTTTGGATCAGTAGCAAGCTTTGCGGGCTTTCAATTACTTTATCCGCTTCGAATTCGAAATAATCCATCGTTTCAAAATCAGACCGGTAGATTCTCGTCCTGGTATGGATCAACAGGTTGGTTTCGGTCTGACTGATGTCAACAAAATCTCCCGCCGGACCGAGGTTCGTCGACTGTAATACCTGATCGTTGATATTGAACACGACCAGCTCTGCTTGACCTTGATTATCAAATACCGTCAGTAGATTGTCATTGTCGATCAATATCGGATCATAAAGCATTGTGGTCCGATTTTCGCCTAATTCGTACCAAGTGGTATCACCGGTGGCCAAATCCAGTTGACCCAATTTACCAGGGTGCTCGTCAGAGACGAACAACACGGCATCTTTGTCAGGGATCGCCACAAGGGCCTGGCCATTGATTTCGACTGATTCTTCTTGATCGATCAGATCGGTAATAACAAAAAGTCCGCTCGTTGTTTTGTTTTCAACTAAGAAGGTGCCCTGATTGACAACGATCAGATCGGCGGGATTTTGATCTTTCAGCTCGCTGATCTGGATGATGGAACCATCGTTTGTCAGCAATACGAATTGATCGTTGTCTTGTTGTGTTACCAACAATCCCTCATAAACAGGTTCTACCTGGTTGATATTTTCCAATAACACCGTTGCTTGACCATTCAGCTGATGCATCAGTTGATCAGCGTCACGATAGACAAATCCGTCCTTCAGTTGCATAATTGGAACAAAATAAGGCTCTGATGAACCTAAAGAAACTTGTTCCAGATCGACCAGGCTGGACTCACCGTCTTGCACGATCGATACTTTTCCATCAAGATTGATCAAGTAGGCATCATTTGAGACCTGAACTCTGGTTGATTCAGTCACGGTTTCTTCCGGTGCAACTGGTTCCGATCCGTTCGAGCTGCAGGCACTCAACAAAATGACGATGAATAACAATAGTCCGATTTTTTTCATATTCTTCTCCAAAAAAAACGGCCAGCCAAAGATTATCCTTGGCTGGAGGTTTTAAGCGTGTAGTTGTTCTTTTGCTTTGTCGACAACCGAGGCAAATGCACCGGGATCATTTACTGCCATATCAGCCAAAATTTTCCTATTGATCGTGATATCTGCTTTTTTGAGACCATTCATCAAACGGCTGTAGCTTATGCCGTGCATCCGGCTGGCTGCATTAATCCGAGTAATCCATAGTTTACGAAAATCTCTGCGACGGCGTTTCCGTCCAACGAACATTGAACGCATCGAACGCATAACTGCAGGATTAGCTGCTCGAAAGACTTTGCTCTTCAATCCGTAAAAACCTTTGGCATTCTTTAGAACTTTTTTATGTTTTTTTCTGGCGTTTACCGCCCCTTTAATCCGTGCCATGATTCCCTCCTAGTATGGTATTGCTTCGATAATCCGCTTCTGATCATGTTCAGAGGTTATCGCAGTTTTGCGTAGTTGACGTTTACGTTTTGCACTTTTTTGGCCCAGTTTATGACGCATACCTTGTTGGTTGCGTTTGAGTTTGCCTGAACCGGTCTTTTTAAAACGCTTAGAAATACTTTTGCGTGTTTTCATTTTAGACATAATGTTATCCTCTCTTCACTACTTCTTGTTGGGTGAATAAAAGGCAATCAGACTTCGGCCCTCATATTGCGGCGGCCGGTCCAAACTACCATAATCGTTAATAATTTCCGAGAATCGGTTAATGACATCAAACCCCAGTTCTTTGCGACCCAATTGACGCCCACGGTAACGCAGTGCGACTTTGAGGCGGTCGCCATCTTCCAGAAATTTGATCGCATGTCGAGCCTTGGTCTGAATGTCATGTTCATCGATCGTTACGCTCAGTCGGATCTCTTTTACTTGAATCACTTTTTGTTTTTTGCGTTGTTCTTTTTCAGCCTTGGACTGTTCATAGCGAAATTTGCCATAGTCCATGATCTTAACGACCGGCGGTTTCGCATTTGGTGCGATTTTCACCAGGTCCAATTTATTCACATTAGCTTGTTCCAGCGCTTTCGCAGCACTCATGATTCCGAGCTGATCGCCTTCGGGTCCGATGACTCGAACCTCACGATCTCTGATTTCTTCGTTTATTTCGGTCTTTTTAATACCTTTCACCCCCATAAAAAATGTGCGAACAATTGTCCGCACTTATCTCCTATATCAATCGATATAAACCCACAGCCATAAGCTGTCAGGTGAGAAACGGATTCTACTTGTTCAACATGACTAACTATACCAGACGAACACACTGTCGTCAAGGCTTTTTGGCTGTTTTTTCAGCTATCCGGTTCTCCAAATTCAATATATCGCTTTTTTTATGGCCATCATAGCCTGTCTCTGTGACCTAAATATTAAATCTTCTGGATTCGACTTCCTCTTTCATTGTTTCGATCAATTCATTCAGATCCATGTTATATTGTCTGTTTTTTCCATGCTCATCGACACTGAAGTGTCGGACAGCGAACATGCCCTGTTCCATTTCTTTATCACCAATGACCAGCATATAGGGAACCTGCTGTAATTGGGCTTCACGTATTTTGTATCCGATTTTTTCGCTTCGCTTATCATTCGTAACCCGGAAACCTTCTGACTTTAATTTTTCAGTCAGGTTATCAACAAACTCGTGGTGACGATCGGCGATCGGTAAAAGCCTGACTTGTTCCGGTGCCAGCCACAGCGGGAATTTACCCATATACTGTTCGATCAGGTAGGCAACCATCCGCTCCATCGTAGAAAGGACACCGCGGTGGATGACGACCGGACGATGGATGTTCTCTCCATCCTCACCGACATATGTCAGATCAAACCGTTCCGGTAACAAAAAGTCGAGTTGGACTGTCGATAGAGTTTCTTCATTACCCAGAGCTGTCTTTACCTGGACGTCGAGTTTGGGACCATAGAAGGCAGCATCTCCGACGGATTCAACATATGGCAGATCCATTTCATCCATGGCGGCTTTCAACATTTCCTCAGCTTTGGCCCACATCTCATCGTTGTCGAAGAACTTATCCTTGTTGGCCGGATCGCGATATGACAGACGGAAGGAATACTCCTTAATGTTAAAGTCCTCATAACAAGACAGGATCAACTCCACCACCCGGCGAAATTCGTCCTTGATCTGATCAGGTCTGACAAAGATATGGGCATCATTCAGCGTCATCTCGCGAACGCGGGATAATCCTGAGAGTGCTCCCCGTTTTTCGAATCGGTGCATTTGACCGAGTTCGGCAATTCTGATCGGCAGCTCACGATAGCTGTGGATATCACGCCGGTATACTTCCATATGGTGGGGGCAGTTCATGGGCCGTAAGACCAACATTTCTCCGCCTTCAAGCTCCATCGGCGGGAACATATCATCATGATAATGATCCCAGTGACCGCTGGTTTTATACAATGCGACATCCGCCAGGACCGGTGTATAGACATGATCATAACCCAGCGCGATTTCCTTATCCACGATATATCGGTCGATCAATCGACGAATAGTAGCACCCTTTGGTAGCCAAAAAGGCAGACCGCTGCCTACGTCCGGATTGACCATAAATAAATCCAGGTCTTT
>JAAZLX010000141.1 GCA_012799095.1 Tissierellia bacterium | reverse complement strand
TGAAACGTCTTTTCGAACAATCGATCGACATATTTCTGGTGGAAGGCAACCATGATGTGACCAACCAGTTACCACTTCCATTTGCTAAAGTATTGTCCCCGCAACTTGAAGTGATCGAAAAAGATAACTACCGCATCGTAGGACAAAGTTTTGAGCGTCAATTTGATTTGCGGACGATCCAGGATCTACCGCAGTTTGCTGATGACAAACCGACGATCGGTCTATTTCACAGCCTGATCGTCAACCAATTCGAAGATGACAATCGTTCTTCCTATCTGGTCTCAACTGTCCAAAGCTTGGAAGCATCGGGGTATGACTATATTGCTTTGGGGCATGTCCATGAACGATCTCATTTCGGTAAAAACAAGCAGATCAACTATCCCGGTTCTTTTTTCCCGTCCTCCCGGACAGAACTTGGTAATCTGGGTTATCTTGATGTCAAGCTGGCAGATAGCCTAAAAATCCAATTTATCCCAGCTTCACGTCTGACATTCGGCCGACTGGAAGTCGAATTGGAATCTGGTGATAACTTTCGATTACGGACTTATGAGCAGCTAAAACAACTGATCAAACCCGATCAGATCGTCCAGATGAAGCTGACCGGTTTTCTTCAACCCCAGGAGCTACAGGATCTGCCTGAAATCCTCAACTTGGTTCAAGAAGAAGCCGATCAAATGGTCGAGTTTTCCGATCACACCCAAATGGCACCACTTGGTGATGTTACGCAAAACCCGTTTTTTCAAGAACTCTTGACCAATTTCGACGATAAACTGTTTCAACAAATTGAACAGACCGGGTTGCACCAGCTATCACCACAGGAATACCGAATGTGGTATGCCAGGAACAAAGATAAAGTAAAACGGATGTTACTCGAATCATTTTACATGCGGGGCCGGTCATGAAGATCAAACGAATCAATCTAAAGGCATTTGGAAAGTTTAAAAATGAAAGCTATCAGTTTTCCGAGGATCAGATCAACCTCGTCTTCGGTGATAATGAAGCCGGTAAATCGACCTTGTTTGAATCATTTAAAAGTTTGCTCTGCGGTTTTACACCGGCCAATCGCGATCGCTTTCCTTATATCCCTTGGGGAGAGGATGAAGCTGCTTTGGAAATGGAAACTTTTCAGGGCGAGCTGATCCAACGACGCATGCGATCAAACATTCAGGGCTTTTATAAAGGATCCCAGGGAACAGAAAAGATCCAGAACCGTCCTTTATTCGATATTGATCGCAGTTTGCTGGAAAATCTATACACTCTGCAGGCAGATGATTTGCTCGACATCGACAAACGAAGCATGGAATATGTTTTTGATGAATTGTCGACCACCTTCGATGTTCCGGGTATGTTAAGTCCTAAGAACGCCCTGGAACAACTTGATGACCGCCGAAAAAGTCTCTACACCAACCATGCCCATTCGGGCCGTCCCCTCAATATGATCGAGATGGAACTGGAGGAACTGAAAAGTCAGCTGGTAGACATTGAAGACAGTGCTCAGATGTATCGGAAAGATCTGGCAGAGTATGATCAAACCGAAAAACTGTCACTGGAACTAGCTGGTAAAATTGATGATCTAAAGCAGGAGATCGACCGGATCCATCACCTGGAAAGCAAAAAAAATGATTGGGAGCAACTCAAAAAAGCCCGTCGGTCGATCCATCAGGAAAGCCTCAGTCGCAGCTTAGGAAGTGAGTTTATTGACCGTTTCAAAGAGATCGATTTCGATGTCGAAAACTATGCTGAGCAATTGATCAGTCGAAAAAGAGAGTTGGAGCGGTTACAACAGGATCTCGATCCGCTGGAAGAGGCCGAGATCAGATTTTTAGATGAATTTGATGATTATGTGTCGATCCTGCAGCGCAATGAATCTGAAATCGAAAAACTGACTCAACTCATTGAACGCTCCACCCAAGACAAGCAATCGCAATCTCAGCGATTTGATAACCTGGCAATGGCTAATTTTGTTCAGGTCCCAAGCTATGAAAACTTTAGTTATATCAGTTTGAGCCGGATCAGGCCCTCGGTGATATTTCCGGTTTTTCTCGGGCTGGTATTGCTGGGGCTGGGTTATCTTGCATCACTGTTTCACCGGACAGAATTCGTCTTGGCCAGAAATGTCACACTGGCTGCGGTAGTCATCGGTTTGGGAATCCTCGTATATTTTCTATATGCCCTGTGGTCATATCACCGCCAGCGACGGCAGCATTATCTTAACCCGGAGTTCAATCAGCGGGATCTGGGTGAAATGGCTCAGTTGGCTCGTCAGCTGCAAGAATTCGATCACCTGATCGATCGTTCGAAAACAGAAATCGAACAGATTCAAGCAGAACAATCCGGCCTGTTGGAGCGATATGATTTCTCATCGAGTGATGAAGTCTTCCTGCGCGAACGAGTCCTGTTTCGCAAACAGGACCGCCAGGATGATAAATCAGACCAGATCGCCCGGCTGGAACGAGAATTGTCTGCGGTCCAGGAAAAGCTCGAATATCAGTCGATGCTCAAGACGGAGCAAATAAGACCGCTAAAAGCCTACAATGATGAGCCCGACCGGGCGATCGACTTGTTACAGTCAGATTTGAAGGCGATTGCGTTTTATGATGAGCTACAACGGCAATGGGACGAGGATCCGGTGGCGCCGGAAGATCTTCAAGCTCTTGAAACCATGCCATTAGATGAACTGAAACAACAGGAAGAAGCCCTTCAGGATCTCTTCCGTCAGACTATTTCACAAAGTGCATCCGCTCGAGAAAGGATGCGTCAGTATGAAAAATTGAAACCGATGGAGGAATACCGCAATCAAATCCGGACTCTCGAAGATCGACGACGCGACATATTGTATGAATACAACAGCCTGATACTGTTATACAACTTGTTGAATCAACACTATCGGTCATTTATCGAAACCCATCAACCGGAACTGTTGGAAATTGCTTCCGATTATTTAAAGGATTTTTCCTCGAACAGATATCACCAAATACTGACGATCGAAGAAGAATTCTACTTAAAACGTTCGAATGGTGAACTGGTAAAATTGGCTAGCTCACATTCCAAAGGGATACGCTCCCAGTTATATCTGGCCTTACGTCTGGCGATCATCGATACTGTCGAAAAGCAACAGCCGTTGCCGCTGTTCTTCGATGAAGCCTTTTCCAATTGGGACAATCCGAGACTAAAACGCACCTTGTCAGTATTGCGCGAGATCGCCAAACATCGCCAGGTGTTCATCTTTACCTGCCGGCAAGAAGACGCTGCGATGATTGAAGCTCAGACAGCCTGTTATCGGATTGATCTAAACATATAGGAGTTACTGTGGAACGTTTAGGAACTGCCCGTCGATTGACCTTGATCTCGTTGGCTACAAATGGTTTTTTGGGTGTGTTCAAAGTGGTCGGTGGACTGATCGGTCACTCATCGGTCATCGTAGCTGATGGGATAGACTCCCTGTCAGATATGTTCACTACCTTGATTGCTTATGCCGGGGTCAGGATCAGTGCCAAGGAGGCCGATGATGGCCATCCATACGGACACGAACGGTTTGAAGCTGTCCTTGGAAAAATACTGGCACTGTTTCTTGTTCTGGTCGCGGGAGGAGTGGTCTGGAACGCACTGGATGAGTTGCGCTTTCCTGTCGTCAACCGTCCGACCTACCTGGCACTTATTGCCGGGGCAGTGTCGATCGTCGGCAAGTTCTTGTTGTCGCAATATACGATTCGGGAAGCTAAAAAAATCAAATCGACCGTCTATGAAGCTGATGGAAAAAACTACCTAAATGATGTCTTAAGCAGTATTCTTGCCCTGTTGGGCGCTTACCTGGCCACCAGGGGATGGCTGATTTTCCAACCACTATTCAGCTTGTTTATCGCATTCAACATATTTCGGGTCGCATTGAGTCTATACCGTCAATCGATATCCGATTTGACAGATCAGGCGGCCAATCCGGAAGTGGTCCAGCGTTTGAGAGAAACTATTTTATCTCATCCCAGAGTACGCTCGATCGACTCTCTACGGACCCGAATGCACGGCCAACGGATCTTCGTCGATGCCGAGATCGGGGTCGAGTGGTCATTGACCCTGCTTGATGCTCATCATATTGCAGAAGAAGTCCACGATAAAATCGAACTGACTTTTCCCGATGTCAAACACATTATGGTCCATGTCAACCCGTCGATCGATTGACATAGAACGTATGTTCGTGTTATCATCGAACCAGAGGTGATGACATGAAAGTGATTGCAATGCCTGTGCAAATGGTGGCATCGTTTGATGATAAAGGCCGGGTCCGGCCTATCAAGTTTCGCTGGATGCACCGGGGTGAAAACCGGGTGATTCAAGTCGATCAGATCATATCTCAGCAATCCCGGCAAATTGCCGGTACACCGATGATTTTGTTTGACTGTCATTCAACAATCGATGACCAACTGGTCTACTACCAACTCAAATATGATGTCACAGCCAATACATGGATTTTGTTTAAAATGTAAGGAGGCGATATGAAACTGATTTATCTGGGACATAGTGCATTCTACATCGAATCAGGTGACTTCAAAGCCCTGATCGATCCGTTTATTCAGGGCAATCCTCAATGTCCCTTCGAACTGGATGACTTTCCTCAACTGAGCCACATTTTAGTCACTCACGGTCATGCTGACCATATCGGTGATACGGTCGCCCTGGCCCAAAAGACCGGAGCTCTGGTAGTGTGTAATCACGAACTGGGGCATTACTTTCAGGGGCAGGGATTGAAGAATGTCCACACCATGCATATCGGGGGAAGGTTTGACCGCTTTAAAATGACTCCGGCCTGGCACGGGAGCTCAGTCGAAATTGATGGTAAATTATATGACGGAGGCACTCCGGCCGGATTCCTGATCGATCTCGATGGCATCAAAATCTATCACGCCGGTGATACCGGCCTGACGATGGAGATGCAACTGCTCCAATCGGAAAAGATCGATTATGCCTTGCTCCCGATCGGCAGCAATTACACCATGGATTGGCCTGACGTACTGCGGGCAGTTGAGATGATCCAGCCGAAGACACTGATCCCGATGCATTACAATACCTTTGAAGCGATCAAAGTGGATTTTGATCAATTGGCGATACCCGAAAAATTAAATATGAAGATGTTACGACCGGGTGAAACACTCGATCTCTAGCAAGATGACCAGACCTGGTGTCTGGTTTTTTTTTTTTGAATTTCTTCAATCGGGCGAGGATAAGGCCATTTTCCAATGAGTCGTGTTATGATGTTTCATGAGCCTTCAAGGTTCATATCATACCACTGCCACAGGAGGAAACATGTCAATTATTACACTTCATGGCATTAATAAAATATATGGGCAAGGAGATATTGCCGTCCATGCGCTAAAAGATATCGATCTGGAATTACAACAGGGTGTCTTTTATTCGATTATCGGTAAAAGCGGCTCCGGAAAGTCCACCTTGCTGCATATCCTCGGGGCACTCGATCAACCGACGTCCGGTCAGATGATCCTGGAAGGCCGGAACGTTTATGAGGCCACAGCAGACGAACAGGCTCTATTACGCCGTCGAAGGATCGGTTTTGTCTTTCAATCATACAATTTGTTGCCGGAACACTCGGTATTGGAAAACATCTTGTTACCCAGCCATCTCGACGGGATCGAACCGGATGGATCTCACCTGCAGGAGATCGTTGAAGTATTAGAGATCGGTGATAAGCTGAGAGCTTTTCCGGATGAATTATCCGGCGGACAGGCTCAAAGGGTGGCGATCGCCCGGGCGTTGATCACAAAACCTGCCATCCTGCTGGCGGATGAACCGACGGGCAATCTCGACGAGGTCGCCGGTCGGGAAGTACTCCGCCTGTTAAAAGAATTCCAGACCCGTTTAGGGCAGACTACCGTCCTGGTGACCCATGACCTGGACATTGCCCGTCTGGCCGATGTCATCATCGAAATTCAGGACGGTTCGATCAAATCGATTTCCTAAGGAGGTCATGTGCTGCGTCGTTTATCGATTTCCGGGTTGAAAGGTCGTCCCCGTCAGACGATGATCTTGCTTTCAACCATAATATTATCTTTTTTCTTTGTCACCATTGCTATGAACCTGCTTTCCACCAGTCAAATCAACCGGGTTATCCAGCGGCGAGAAGCCTTTGGGGAGTGGAGCAATGTGTTTGTTGCCGATCAGCCGGACATGGCAGATCAATTGTCACAATACAGCTTAACCTACAGTCAGAACAGAATATTAGGCCGGGATTCCCGCTTTGGTTTGATCGCAACAGCTGATGAATCATTTTGGGATATGTCAAATATCACCTTGTTAGAAGGCAGTCTGCCGCAGGAGTTGGACGAAATCGTCTTGACAGAAAGTCAGATCAGTTATTTCCCTGAAAAACCGACCATCGGTCAAACAGTCCTGGTGACATTTGCCGTAGCTCGTTCCGATCATGAAGCCTATTCTTTTGATCCCGAAACCGTCTCTATGATCGATCAGGATCTGACTGCTGCCAACATGTATATTGCCGAAAACTGGGACACTTATCGTGACAGGATCCTTCGTGATCAGGCTCAGTGGCAGGCCAACCGGTCGGAAATGATCGACCGTCATCTGCAGCAATTTGTCGGATATTCATCAACTTTTGACCGTGAAGCTGAAATCGAACGCTTTGTCGATCTCCAAAACGGCCGTTATGCTCGTAAACTGGCTCTGTTTGATACGACTACCGAGAGTCTGGATGAACGACTTTCTCTGATCAGCCGATTTCTGGAAACAGAACAAAACTACCTCATTGAGGAGATGATCCGGGACCCCCTGTTTGTTTCGAGATTTTCCGAAGGCGACAGTGAGGAAGGACTACGCCAAACTGCCCAACTCCAATTGTCGTTTGACAATCTGATCGATCGTTACCTACAAGCCGCCACAGCCAGATATTCTTCTGAGCTTGAAGCACATGACGGTACTATTTTCAGTACCCGTAATAGCTATCGAGTGGCGCGATACCACCAACTCGACATGATGTCTCATCTCTATCAGCATTTGCCGGAAGAAGTTATCCCCGGCATGACGTTAGAACGCGAATTCCCGCTTACAAGCGAACTCGTATTGCATCGAAAGATGACGGTCAGCGGTATCATCGATAATTATCATCAAGTCTGGGATGGACCCTACACTCAATATGCCACCGGATTTGTCAGTCCGGAAACCGGTCGCCAGTTGTTTGAAGGGGGGGTGTCTCATTCAAAGCTGGAGGCCAATCGATCGTATCAACCTCCGGTCCATTACTTTGTACACGGAACCGATCCGACGGCAGTCGAACGGTTGTTTCCCAATGCCTCTCACTTGTTTGCCAACAATCTTGGGTCGGGACAGGAAACCGGTTTGGATGAGGATGTATTAAGTCTGATACTCCTGGCGGTGATCACCCTGGTGACCGCTTTTAGTATTTTTCAGATCAGCCTGATCCAGTTTAAGAAGAGATTGCGTAAATTAGCCTTATTGCGGGCAGTTGGTGCCACATTTAAGCAATTGCGTCACATCCTGGCCTGGGAATCGGTTTATTTGATCAGCCTGGGATTGCCGATCGGCGGACTGCTCGGTTTTGTCATCAGCTATGTGCTGATCTGGCTCAACAATCGTCTAACCGGCGATCAGTTGGTGATGCGGATCAATCCGGACTGGCTGTTATGGGGCTATGGACTGACCCTACTCAGCATCCTGATCGGGCTGTTTGTTCCGATGTTGCGGATTGGAATGGTCCCGTTGAGAGGGAATGTTGCTGTTGTCAATAAATCCGTCATGAAATCGACTCGGGAATTATTAGGTGATCTGACTATTCATCGGCAAAGCCTGACCTCAATTAATCGACGTCATCGCCGTTTTACCCGCAAGCAGCAATGGATCCAACTGACACTGATGAGTGCGATCATCCTGATTTTGATCGGGAGTTATTTGTTGATTTATCTGGCATTTGGAGACTATCGGGAAAAAACCGTCCATTCCAATATGCCTGACTTCGAACTGGAAGCTCCTTTTCAACAGGGACTACGGGTATCCCGGGCTTTTATGGAGGAGCTTGAGTCCATACCCGGGGTCGCCGGGACTGAACTATTTGTCCGGGGCCTGAAAGCCTTCATGTGGTATGACGGTGTCAATCAGGGTGAGTTGGACCGGACCTTCCGTCAATTGATCCCGGATGCTCTGCATACTGAACATTATGGCACGGTGGAAGACTTTCACCTCCCGGAAGAGGAAGAATATTTGATCGAGGACGCCTCTGTGATCGATATCTATGGAATCGTTGCTGATAGTCAATTGGAGCAGGCCATGGTCAGGATGCTGCCGGCAGATTTTGATCTGCAGTCTTTTCGGACCGAGCAACAGGCGATTTTATTGATGCCGAGTTATCAGCTGGACCGGTCAGTTGGTCTGGAGACGATCGATCCGGCCCGTCTGGAGACAATCAGTCGGGAGGAGCGAATGAAGCAGGTGTTGGAGCTTTCCGGTGCCGGCCATATCACGTATGACATCCGGCGGGCAGCTGTCATGAAGCATGATCAGTCAACCGAACAGATCGATCAGGTAGATTTAGCCATACCGCTCGGAGCTACTGCCGGGGAATCAAAACGTAAACTGAACTATATCCGACAATACCGGATCCCGATCACAAGTGTGATCTATCATCTGCCGGAAGAAGGTTTTTGGCCACTGTCTGATACCGTCCAAAACCCGATCCTGTTTTTTTCGCAGTATTCGATGGATTCGCTCTATCCTTATCGGATGCATTCGGTGCTGGACTTTAATATTATCTATCGTTATTTAGGCGAAGAACCGGCTGTTCGTTTTGGATCGAGCATTATTCAGGTCGATCAGTCCGACATCACTGAACAGGGGGTAACCGAATTAAAGCGGTTAGGCTTTAAAAACGGTTATCAGGTGAACAGTCTCTATCTGCAAAAACAACAGTTATACACCAAAGGCGTCCGAACGGGTCTGATCATCGGACTATTATCGGCGACACTGTTGTTGATCGCTGTCCAGATCCAGACGGGATCATTCCGGGGCCAACTTGAGGTAGAGCGGGAGAGGATCGGTATCCTCCAGAGTCTGGGAGTAACCGAAAAGGACTTTCGCAGGGCGTATTTAAAGGACGCCCTGGCCCGGGTGATCGAGGCGATCATACTGGCCCATGCAATCATCATCATCGGTCTGATCGTCTATCTTGTGACTTCCGGTCAATCGGGTGACTTGATAACCGAGCTCCGGATCACACTGTCGGATTATAAATGGCTGTGGCATCTCGGACTGATCTTGTTGTTTGGCTTCATGGGTACTTTGGCAACCTATCTGCCGATCGGTCGAATTTTGAGGCGGCGACCAGTGGAAAATATTCGATCACTTCAATAAAATAAAGTATTTACAAAAAAACATAGATGCCACTGCGCATCTATGTTCTATTTTCATAATGGATAAGTGTTATTCGATAATATCGATCTGGTACTGCTGCTTCGTAATGTCGACATAATAGTCGGCCATCTCATTCATCTGCTGGATTCGAAGGATCATGATGGAGTGGAGGAGTGCCACCTGATAATCGGGTAGTTTCTGGTGAAACTTAGCAATTCCCAAACGATACAAGAAGAAATGCAGTCCGTACATCAAAAAGTGTTCGTTACAATAGTCGATCCCGGTTTGAGCAACCTTCATCACCTGCTTGTCGTTTTCCATTCGATGGTAATTATCGGCCAGATTGATCAGAATTTTCACCAGCAGTTGTTTCTCGTTGAGCGAGACGCTTGACAGCTTGATCATTCGATTATAAAGAAAGTGAAGTATTTTATTCGACTTCTTATAATCTCCGATACGGGAGATCGCCTGAGCCAAAACGATCAGCAGGCGCTGTTCAAACAGCGTGTATTTAAATGACAGCAGATCGTCCATATCGAACGATGGATTGGTAAACTTCATGGCCTGGATCAGAATCTCGACCGATGCTTCATACTGCTGAGAAATCAGGGCTGATATCGCTTCCAGAAAGCTTTCGAACTGATTTTTGGTCTGAATGATGATCGGGTAGTCGGTCTCGTATTGTTGAATAAACCGGCCAAAGTCCTGCCTGAGCTGGCTAAGCGTTTCGATATCATTCGTCACGATCAGCTCATCCAGGCGATGATAGTAGGTAAACAGGACGGTCGAGTCGCTAAAATAACGCAGATCATCCAGCAGGTCGCGCTTGTAGATCTCAGACAACAGGACGAGTGTATCAAACCGAACGACCACTTCCCCCCGTTCGATCCTACGGATCGTATCACGCGACAGACCGGCTTGGGCTGCTACTTCGGCTTGAGACAAGCCTGAGTTCCGTCTGATTTGTTTGATGTGTTCTCCGAATTGGACTAATTTCAGTGATTTAAACATAAAAACTCTCCATATGCGACATTTATTCGGCTATTGTTTCTTGTCAATTCACCGTATGATAGATATAAGCAATATAATAAGAAGTCAGGAGGTTAAGATGAAACGCACCATATCCATGATTGTATTACTTCTCGTCCTTGTCATGCTAAACAGCAATTTTATCAGCTTTGCCGAGCGCAAAGGCGATGTTCCTGTCATCTTTCGTATAAATGCTGTTACCCTTAGCCAAGACGATGTCCGTCTCCCCAAAACCTTGAACAATCTGCAATTCCTGAACTGATCTTACGCGGAACATCCTTTACTAACAATACTACATCAAAATGACTTGTCTAAACATAATAAACATTTACTCCTCAATATGACCTTCTATTGAAAAGGAGGAGAACCATGCTTGAATTTAACTGGACAAAGTTTTACTTAATATTTTTGTTAATAGGGGTTCTTGTCATGTTTGCTCTGATAATAGCTGTCGGTAATTCCAGCGCGATCATTCTGGCGCCGGAAAAAGTAGAGCTTCTGATTCCCTCTTTGAAAGGTTTGTTCATATAAGGCATGTGATTGGGTGATTTCAATCTTGACTCTTGGTGTCAGGTTACTTTTTGTGTTGAAAATATGATTTGGAATAAAGAGTTTTTACTATAAGGACAATCAGCAGATTTATTTCACAGAATACATTAAGTGGTACTATTAGAAATATTTACCGGTTGAAAATCTTAAGCAGGCGTATCTACATATTTGAATAAATAGCCTGTGAATCCTGACATTTCTGGGATGTGATAATTGCTGAAATAGATAAGCTTTATGAGTCTATTCTTATTGTGGACTAATGCATGGAAACTCTTTTTCTAAGGCAGACTTATAAAAATACGTGTAATGAATGGAGTTTATATGTTAAAGCTTAGGTGGTTATTACAGGGTTTGATAGCGGTCGTTCTTTTTTTTGGGCTGATATTCAGTTCGAGTACGGCGGCTCCAT
>JAAZLX010000140.1 GCA_012799095.1 Tissierellia bacterium | reverse complement strand
GCGGGAAAATAGCCGGAACACTCAATGCCTGAAATCGATCGCCAGGCGTAACAGGCCCCGCGGGCATGCCCCATCTCACGCGACCGTTTCCGGGCTTGATCCAGAATATTATAGCGGTATTTCAATAACGGTTTAGCCAAAGCTGGAGCAGTCCACTCCAGTACCGGCAGGAGATACATCTCACTATCCCAAAAATAATGGCCTTCATATCCCTCTCCGGAGAGTCCTTTGGCAGCAATGTTTCCGCTGTCACCTCGAGGGGCGTTCTGGAACAATTGAAACTGAAGATAGGCGGTCAATTGACCCGCATCATCGTTTGATGATAATACAATGGCTGAATCATCCCAAAACATCTGGACAATTTCTGTTTGGTGCCGGCGAATCATGGCATAATCTGTCGCTTCGATCTGTTCCAGCTTTTCCAACAAAGCCTCAGATGGATCAGAAAAATGATAGCTGTCGGTTAAAATCACACGTTTTTCCAACTGAAGTTCTTGCCGGCCGGTCACGGTCGTAATCGCTCGATCACCAACCTCTTGGCTCGTGATCGTACCAAGGCTTCGATGCCTAATGGCTGCCAAAAGTTGTGCTCCGGTCGTCTTGGTGTGGCCGGCATAATCGACCGCGCCCTCATTGACACTCAGCCGATCTTTCAATAGCAGCTTCTCAGCATGCTGCCCGACTCTTGGGTCTGACGAATCGACGTGATTATAGACATCGGTCTCAACTATACTTTCAAGACGGATCTCCCCGGGATATTCGATCTGGACCCGGTAGACAAACAAGCTGGTATCCCACAAAGAGGCTAATCGTTCAAACCGTATCTGAGCCTGTTTTTTACCAACCTTATAGTTAAATGAACGCACCGTGAAACCTTCATCCAAGTCCAATTCATAACGAAAATCTGTCGTGTTCTGCTGTGTCGGTATGACTTGTTGCCCATCAAGATAAATGTGGATCGTTTGCGTGTCAATTATCCGGACGAGTTTGTCAACTTCCGTTGGAAAACCAACGGCCATCTCAGCATGTACCATCGGTATTCGATCATAAAACCCGTTGATGTAACTGCCACGGATACCGTTGGAGGGTATAATTTCGCTGGGCGAACCCCTGACACCGAGATATCCGTTTGACAGGCTCATCAAGGTCTCTGCTAGGTCCAATCGTTCAAACGACTCGGAATGAGAAAAGATTCGCTTGGTCATTCTTTGACCGCCCCGGATGTGATTCCGCTGATGATTTGTTTTTGGAACAATAACACAATCAACAGTGTCGGAATGGTGACTATCACGGTAGCAGCTGTTACCTGACCCCAAAAAATCTCAAACTGGCCCCGCAAAAACGAGATCGCTACCGGTGCAGTATGATAAGCTGCGTTGGTGTTTAGTGTCAGCGAGAGCAAAAACTCATTCCAAACCCCGATAAAGGTCATGATGGCGGCTGTAAAAATACCGGGCAAGGCTAGGGGCAGAATGATCTTATAAAACGTCAGAAACTGTGACGCGCCATCCATTACGGCACTCTCTTCCATCTCTTTCGGGATTTTGGAAAAATGATTGACCAATATGAAGATTGATATCGGCAGGGCTATCATGGAATAAGGCAGGGTTATGAAGTATGAATTGGTCCACCCCAGCCGGACAAAAGTCCGATAAATCGGACCGATCACGATCATCTGAGGAAACATGCTGGTCCCGAGGATGATCAATAACATCAACTTCTTGCCAATAAATTCCAACCGGGCAATTGCATACCCCGCCAGTGAAGCAACGATCGTGACATAAACGGTTGTAATAGTAGATATGATCAGACTGTTTTTCAGTGCATTCAGGACATTGCCTCGAAATAGAGTCTGATAGTGTTGAAACGACATATTGTCCGAAAAGACCCGTAAAGCTCTGCGCCCCCAGATCTCACTCTCCGGCTTCAGTGATGTCAAAAACACCCAGATAAAAGGAAAGATGATAATAAAAAGATACAGGAAGATTGCGGCTAACAGATATTTTTCAGCTTTTGATTTTCGCATGATTCCTCCTAATCTTCAATCAACTTGACATTGAGTGATTTGACGTAAAGCCAGGTAATCAGTCCAACCGCCAGTGCCATGATCAATACAATGGCCGCCCCGTAGCCGAATCTGGTTTGGGCAAACATCACTTTGTAGGCATAAATGGAAATCGATTCCGTCGTACCTCCCGGACCACCACCTGTCAGAACATAGATCAGGTCGAACACCCGGAAGGCATCCAGCGTCCGAAATAGCAGAGCGACAAATATGCTCGTTTTTAGCAGTGGCAGAGTAATATAGCGGAACTGATGCCAACGGTTGGCACCTTCGAGACTTGAAGACTCGTATAATGAATTAGGGATGGTCTGCAGCCCGGCCAATAGGAGCAATGCCATATACGGCGTCGTCTTCCATACATCGGCGATGATGATCGCCAACAGTGCTTTGCTTGACTGAAGCAACAAATCGGTCGATTGTTCGACGATCCCAATATTGGCAAACAGATTGGCTACTATCCCGCTCGAGCCATCATACAAATAAGACCACATCATCGCAGCAACAGAGGTTGGTATAGCCCAGGGGATCAATGATACTGTCCGAATCAGACCTCTTCCTGCCATCGCTTTGTTCATGATCAGTGCCAGGGCCAGTCCAAGGATCAGTTCGAAAAATACCGAAACAAAAGTAAAAATCAGTGTAAAAGTTAAGGTAGAACGAACCCGGTGATCAGTCATTACGCGTTCAAAGTTTTCCAACCCCATATAATTGGATTGGATCAAACTGGTGTTAAATTCACCGACTACTGCCATCATGTCTTCCGGGCTGTAAAACTCATCTTCCAGGGTATAAAAAGATTCCAGACCGGCTATGATCTCATTCTTGTGCCGTGTGATCTCGGTCTCTTTCTCCTGATCGATCGAGACCACTGGTTCCAGCCCTTGGACAACATTTGTTTCAACATACTCATCAAACGCATCGACCTGCTGTCTGAGTTCGGCTATCGCCTGATGAGCTTCATCGGTCTGAACAACTGATTCATCAATATTCAAATAATAGCGGATATAATCGATCGTCTCATTATGCAGACGAAGATTATAGCTGGCTTCTGTGTATAGATCCGACCGGGCTTGATCATTCAGCTGCAAGTCAAAAAAGGCATAGCGCAAAGATGCTACGATTGGCCAGATCGAAAACAGAATGATCAGTATCAGAGCCGGAAGAATAAAGAGATAAGCCGTTTTCCGCTCCAAAAATCGCTTGATTTTCATATACACCTCGATTTATTGCGAAAAAAACGGAGCTTTCAATTACTGAAAGCTCCGCCTGTAAGCCTATTCTAATACGGCTTCGATCCCACTAACTGCTTCTTCAAGCTCACTGTTGCCTGATAAAAAGCTGTGGGTCAGAAGTTGAATCTGATCTGAGACTTCTGCATAATTGGCAACGACGGGACGTGCAATCGTCATTTCAAGTGCTTTGGTGAAACCTGGGTTGGTCAGTAAAGCATTACTGGCCTGAACATCGGCATCTTCAAGTAACTCGTTGTATCCCGGCAGATAACTTCCTACCGTCGCATTGATCTTTTGACCTTCCGGTCCGGCAACAAAACTCAAGAACTCTTCAGCTCCTTCTTTGTTTTGGCCGGCAGCGTTGATTCCAAGGATCCAACCACCAACCGATCCGCCGGCCGGCAGCGGTGCAAAATCAACCTGATCACTGGTGACTTCTTGGTCACCGGCGGCAATCATACCGTTCATATAGGGCCAGTTACGGCCAAAGACCGCTTCGCCGTTTAAGAACGCGGTATGAGTCGCACCTTCATCATAATTCAGAATATCATCCGGCAGGATACCTGCATCCATATAGGCTTTCATTGTGCTCAAGCCACCTTCGATGTCAGCCCAGTTTGCTGTAAATTCATTCAGATTTACGACTAAGCCTTCATATTGTTTGGCTTGGAAAACATACCCATATTCGGTGTTAGCTTCTCCCTGATACATTTCGGCCATAGCCAGCAAGTCATCATAAGTGTAGTCTCCACTTTGTAAAATAGCCAGATCTTCTTCACTTACAATGTCAGTACGGACAAACAAAAAGCCAAGGTCAGGGAAATATGGCAGTACATAGTTCTTACCGGCATATTTTCCGGAATCCATCGATCCTTTATTAAAGTCCGTCGGAAGCCATCCGTTGTCTTGGATCAACTCATCAATCGGATCGAGATAACCGGCTGCGGCAAATTCTCCCGCCCAGACAACGTCCATCGATATGACATCGTATTCACCGGATTTTGATGACAATGTGTTAAGCAACTGATCGTGCATTTGACCGGAGTCATTTGTCATGATAATTGCTTCGACTTGATAGTTCTCACTCTTCTCATTAAATGCAGCAACAATTTGATTCAGTGCATCAGTCGAGTCGGCTTGAACGGCAAATTTGATGGTTGTTTTATCATCAGCCGGTTCAGCCTCAGGCTCTTCTTCAGGAGTTTCCGGTTCTTCAGCAGGTGGTTCCTCTGGTTCTTCAGCAGTTGGTTCCTCTGGTTCCGCTGGTTCTGCTGTATCGCAGGCCACGAATACAAACAGCATGACTAATATCAGTAATAAGCTTGCTATACGTTTCATGTGTCCTCCTATGGTTAATAGTTAATAATACTATACCACAAATGTTGAAATATCAAACTTTCACATCAGTTGACGTACCGAAAGATAATCAATTGACCATTCTTCTTGCCCGTTTGTCAAAACAAAAAAGGTCGGAGTGATCCTCTTCACAACGCCGGTCCGCTCGATCAATCCGTCTTCGGTGTGATATCTCAGTCGAATTTCCTGTTTCTGTTGGCATGATCGGGTCAAGATTTGATCCCAATCATTTCGATCACTTGTTCCCACGTCTTGTATAGCGGCTTCCAGAACCGCTTGTTCAAATGCCATGACCTCGTTATGATCTGACAACAAAAATCCATGCCATTTGATCATGCCTCGATCAGGATAGAGCATTTCAGTTACGGGTATATGTCGCGGTTTATCCCACTCAATTTTCATTTTCCACCTCACTGAAGGCTTTATGACCGCCGACCTTTTTATTTCGTTCAAAGAAAGTCGAGCCGTCCATCAACGTATTGCCCCGATAGATCACACTATTGCCAAATTTATCCCGGATCAGATCCAAAGCCCTGTCGATTCGTTGGGCCGAAGTCCTTTCCCCCAGATGCCACAGGTCGAGTTGTTCGTAGTGGTCATCAATCATGTCATTACAGCTGATATGAATGGTCCGGACAGCTTCCCCCTTCCAGGCCTTGTTAAATAAATCGAGAAAAGCCTTTACCAGGTCATCTGTTGCCTGAGACGGTCTCGAAAGTCGTTTCGATTTTGCGATCCCCCCGTGCGACTCCTTATCTGAAAAACCGACATACAAGTGGATCGATTGGCATACCATCTCATGATGACGCAGTCGACTGGCTACCGATTCGATCATTTCAGTCATGACGATTCGGATCTCCGACTCGAGCGTGTAATCACGAAACAGCACCTGACTTTTGCTGAAGCCTTTGCTTTTGACCGGGACACGTTGTGACAGGATACTATAATCCACACCGTTGGCGTGATAATAATGTTGTAGGCCGAGAATACCAAACCGTTTTTCTAAGATGTCGGGGTCAGCATGAGCCAGATCATAGATCGAGTAGATCCCCATGGCCTGGAATTTCCGGGCATAGCCATGCGATATCCCCCAAAAATCGGTCAATCGTTTGATCTGCCACACCGTTTCAGGTACATGTTTATAGCCCCAATAAGCCATCTGCTCGGGACGTTTTTTGGCACAGTTGTCCATGGCCAATTTTGCCAATAGGGGATTGTCTCCGATGCCGATCGCCACCGGCAGTCCTACTTCGTCTTGAATTCGCTGTTTGATGATTTCTCCGATCTGCCAGGGCGTACCGAATAAATGGGCGGTTTCCGTCACATCGATGAAGCTCTCATCGATGCTGTACGTCAGAATGTCATCATCCGCCGCGTAATCCTGGAAGATCCGGTGGATCTGACGATTGATCTGAATGTACAGTTGCATGGATGGCTCCACCAATTGGATCTTCGGATCATGCGGCACCTCGAATTTCCGATTGCCTGTCCGGATATCGAATTCCTGTTTCATTTTGGGCGACGATGCCAGCACGACCGCTCCAGGCCGTTTCATATCACTGATCACCACAATATAAGCTTCTAATGGATCCAATCCACGGCGACAGGCCTCGACCGATGCAAAGAAACTTTTCACATCGATACACAGAATATATCGCAGGGGGCATTTCGAATAATCAATCATGTCACACCTCAAATACAGAACATTTGTTCTATTATTTTACGATGCTTTTCGATTGAAGTCAAGGTAACAAAAAACGTGCGGTTGGGATCCATTTCCCCCTCACACGTTTGTTTTCGGCTTATTCTGCTGTTGTATTGGCCATTAGGACATGTTCTGTTGCCAGGCGATCGAGCTCTTTATACTCCCTTAGCAGAAAAAGAACTGTGACAGCGGTAGCTGCCATATCTGCAATGGGCGTTGACATCCAAATCCCTTCCAGACCGTACCAGCGTGGCAAAAATATGATCAGCGGAGCAACAATGGCAAACTGTCTCAAGACAGACAACATAAAGCTGATCTTGGCCTTGCCGATCGAGTGAAAGAAATTACTGCTGATAAATTGGATACCGACCAAAAACATAGCACTCTCAAATATTCGCAGTCCTTTGGCTGAAATCTCGATCACCTCGGGATCATTGGTGACCAAACGGACCAAAAAATCCGGAAACAGCATGATACCGATCCAACCAATCGTGCACAAGACGGTGGCATAAAACAAACCGATCTTATTGGCTTCTTTGACCCGGGCAAAGTTTCTCGCTCCGTAATTGAAACCAACTATCGGCTGAAGGCCCTGATTCATGCCAAAAATCGGCATAAAGAATAATTGTGTAATCGCAGCAAAGGCAATGTAGGCTGACTGAGCCAGTTCTCCACCGTAGGCTTTCAATTGATTGTTCATCAGCGCTCCGACAATGCTTCCGGCAATTTGAATAAAAAACGGGCTGACCCCAATCGCCATGATCGCAATGACCACACCGGGCACAAACCGTTTCGGCAGTCGTATCTTCATCAGACTCTGACTGCCCAGATAGTAGCGCAGACTCCATGTGAAAGACATAAATTGAGCAATCACAGTTGCATATGCTGCTCCCTTGACCCCCATGCCCAATCCAAAGATAAAAATCGGATCTAGGATAGTATTGACTGCGGCTCCAATGATCATGCTGGTCATGGCAACTTTGGGACTACCTTCAGCCCGGATCATATGGGTGAATGCAAAAGCAAAGGTATTCCATAGATTGCCCACCAAAAGAATACTGAGATAGTCCCGGGCAAAGGGCAGATTGTTCTCCGTCGCACCAAACAGTCGCAGGATGTTGTCGAGTTGAAGCAATCCGACAGCTACGATCAGCACCGAGCTGATGGC
>JAAZLX010000139.1 GCA_012799095.1 Tissierellia bacterium | reverse complement strand
TGGTTACTGGTGTTTTTGCTGAGCACAGCCGGCGTCTTGAGTTTGATCGAACATGTTATCATGGCGACCGTTTCTGCCAGGATCTCACAGAGACTGCGCAGCGGAGTATCGGCCAAAATCAACCGCCTGCCTTTGAAATACTTCGACAATACCAGCTATGGCGATGTGCTAAGCCGAGTGACCAATGATGTAGATGCCATCGGGCAGTCGCTCAATCAAAATCTGGACAATCTGGTGCGGGCCATTACGATGTTTATCGGATCGCTGGTGATGATGTTTTACAACAGCTGGATCCTGGCCCTGGTCGCCATCAGCTCCAGTCTGATCGGATTTGTCCTGATGATCATGATCATGCGTAGGTCGCAGAAATACTTTGAAGCGCAACAGCAGGGACTGGGTGATATCAATGGACACATCGAAGAAGTTTATTCCGGACACCATGTTGTCAAAGCCTATAATGCCGGCCCCCAGGCGAAAGCAAAGTTTGAGACCATCAATCAGGTGCTCTATACCAGTGGATGGAAGTCTCAGTTCATGTCGGGGCTGATGATGCCGCTGATGAACTTTATCGGTAATTTCGGTTATGTTGCCGTCAGTGTGGTAGGGGCTGTTTTAACAGTCAATGGTCATATCACCTTTGGCGTGATCGTTGCTTTTATGATGTATGTCCGCTACTTTACCCAACCACTGTCACAGATGGCCCAATCGATGCAGGCCATGCAGCGGACAGCGGCTGCCAGCCATAGAGTATTTGATTTTTTTGATGAAGCTGAGCTAAGCAATGAGGACCATAAAACCAGACAACTTAGCAATATTTCAGGTAAGGTGGAGTTCGATCGTGTCCGTTTCGGATACGACCCGGGAAAGACGATCATTCATAATTTTTCCGCTGTTATCGAGCCGGGGCAGAAAGTCGCTATTGTTGGACCGACCGGGGCCGGTAAAACCACGATCGTCAACTTGCTGATGCGCTTTTATGAGATCGATGCCGGTGAGATCCGGATCGACGGGACTCCGATCGATCAAGTAACCAGGCATAATGTGCATGAACAATTCGGCATGGTGTTGCAGGACACCTGGCTGTTCGAGGGTACGATCAAACAAAATATTCTCTACAATCAGGCAGGAGTCAGTGATGATGAAGTCGTGGCTGCAGCCAAAGCAGTTGGACTGCATCACTTTATCCGGACCTTGCCTCAGGGATATGATACCGTCCTGGACGATAAGACCTCGCTGTCTACCGGTCAAAAACAGCTGTTGACCATTGCCCGGGCTATGATCCAGAATGCGCCGCTGTTGATCCTGGATGAGGCGACCAGTTCAGTCGATACCCGGACTGAACGAAATGTCCAACGGGCGATGGATCAATTGACTGAGGGCAGGACGTCCTTTGTGATTGCACACCGGCTCTCAACAATCAAGAATGCTGACATTATATTGGTCATGAAGGACGGAGATATTATCGAGACCGGTAAACACGAAGAGCTGATAGAGCGCAAAGGCTTTTACGCTGATCTGTATAATAGTCAATTTGAACTGGCCAGTTGATAGAGGAGGTCATATGATCCTACAACGTAAATCACGCATCAGCATTCCCGATCTGACAGAAGAAGACGCCAGACTGTTTCAGACGGAGTGGGCTAATGCCGGGGAAACGTTACTCGAGTTGGCAATGATGGTCCGGGTGTACAACATGGCCATGAAGCGTGTCGTTAACATGCTGGATCTGATGGATGATGAATTCCAATATACCAGCGAATATGATCTGATCCATCACATGGAAAGCCGGATCAAAGCACCCCACAGCATTTATCGAAAACTGCAGAAGTATCAGTTGCCGTTGTCACTTCAAGCTGCTCGCGAGAACATCTATGACATTGCCGGCATCCGTGTGGTATGTAACTTTGTCAATGACATCTACACGGTAGAAGACAAATTATTGCAGGATGAGTCGATACAACTGATCCGCCGGCGCGATTTTATAACTCACCCAAAGCCGAATGGTTATCGCAGCCTGCACCTGGTGGTCAAGTTGTCAGTGTCTTTTGCGGGAAAGGTCCATGATGTCCCGTTGGAAATCCAATTGAGAACGGTAGCGATGGATTATTGGGCTACATTGGAGCATATGCTTCAATATAAATCTAAAAAGGATGCCGGGCAGAATTACGCCCATGTGTTGTTGAAATGTGCTCAGAACCTGGCCGACACAGAAGAATCAATGCAGTTTATTCGAGATCGACTGGAAAAAGAATAAAATTTAAAACAACGGTTCCGGAATAAGGTGTATAAACATCAGTTCATACTGAACTCAGTTTGTCTGACAAAAAAATCAGTCGCTGTCCCATGGGGAATATCTTGACCTTGAGGCCGGCGACTGTTACAGTTTGTATAGAAATATTACTAAAGGAGAATGTTTGATGGAAGCTGGTAACGGGCCGCAGGCGGCTTGTCGATAGCTCCGGATATGGTGGGGTTTTACCGTGTCTGTGAGCGCTTTTTTTAGGAGACACGATGGAACTCAATGAAATATTAGACCAAATAATCCATGATAATGAACCGGCAGCAATCGCTGAACTGTTTGAAACGGTTTACCCGATCGATATCGCCTTAGCGATCGAAGAATTTGACGACGATCAGCTCTCGGCACTGCTGAGTTTGATGGATGACGAACAACAAGCCCTTCTGCTGGAACAAGCCAATGAAGATCTCCAGATTCGAATCGTCAATCTGTGGGAGCCCCGCCATACGGTCGAGATCTTTTCCCTGATGGATTCGGATGATCTGGCCGATATTTTGGGTGAACTCCCCGAAGGCAACAAAAAGACACTGCTTGACCTGATGAAGGCCAGTGAATCGCAGCAACTCAAGATGCTGTTGGGTTATGATGAGCGCTCAGCCGGCGGTATCATGACAACCCGGTATATCTCACTTCGTTCGACCTATACCACCGGTCAGGCGTTGGAAAAAATCAAACAGATCGGACCGCGGACAGAAATCATTGAAACACTGTTTGTGGTCAATGCGAAAAACGAATTATTGGGCACGGCTGACTTGCGCGACATACTGGCTGAACCGGAAGATACGATGCTGGAAGACATCATCGACATCAACTTTATCTCGGTCCTGCCGGAAGAAGACCAGGAAGAAGTATCGCTCATCGTGTCAAAATACGATTTAAAAGCGATACCGGTCGTCAATCGCCGCGGTGCGATTTTGGGGATCATCACGATCGATGATATCATCGACGTTATTGTGGAAGAACAAACGGAAGACTTCTTTAAGATTTCGGGTGTTGGTGCAGATGAAACATATGACTCACCGATTTCAGACTCGCTCAAACGACGCCTGCCCTGGTTGTTCCTAAATCTTTTGACAGCATCGCTGGCAGCATATGTTGTGACCCGGTTTCAACATGTCATTGAACAAGTGGTCGTGCTGGCGGCTGCCATGCCGATCGTGGCCGGCCTCGGGGGCAATGCCGGTTCCCAAACCTTATCTGTTATTATCCGCTCCCTGGCTTTGGGAGAAATCAGTCTGAAAAAAGACTGGCGATACATCTTTAAACAAGCTCTGATGGGACTGCTACAGGGTCTGGCAATCGGTGCAGTCGCCGGTGTGGCACTGGCACTATACACCGGTAATTATTTTATGGGTGTGATCATTCTGATGGCGATGGTGATCAATCAGTTGATCGCCTGTCTGTTCGGTTTTATTATTCCGCTGGTCCTGGAACATTGGAAGGTTGACCCGGCGGTATCTTCGAGTATCTTTTTGACTGCACTGACGGATGTGTTTGGCTTTTTAGCCTTCCTTGGTCTGGCACAGATATTTCTGCCGATGATTCTATGATGAATGGGAAACGTTTACTGATCATTGTTATCATAATGGGACTTGTCGGCCTTGCCATTACGCAAGGCCTGATCGTCTCGAGCCATGCAATCGACCAGTCCGATGTGGCAACCGATCATGTCATTATCCTGGGAGCAAAGCTGGAGGGAGATCAGCCGATGCTGGCACTACAGTATCGTCTGGACAAAGCACTGGACTATCTTTTGCGTCATCCCGAAAGTGTTGCCATCTGTTCCGGGGGTCAGGGAAGTGATGAATTGGTCTCTGAAGCATATGCCATGGGTCAGTGGCTTGAAAAAAAGGGTATAAGCAAAGACCGGATTCTTTTGGAACAAGAATCAAAAAACACATTTGAAAATATTCTCTTTTCCGGCGAGTTGATCAGACAGCGAGACGGCTCTTCCCGGGTCGCTATCGTAACCAGTGGTTATCATTTGTACCGGGCCAATATGCTGGCTGAGCGTCATGGTCTGGACCCGATCCTTGTGGCGGCTAAAACCCCGGGAGTAATCCTGGTCCAGTCTTATGTGAGAGAATCACTCGCTCTGATTAAGAGCTATTTTTTGGATAGGTAAAAATATGAATTTATTTCGTCGAACGGTATCAAAAATCATCGGAGTTGATCAGGCCACAAACAACCCGGACAATATCCAGATCTATTATTTTACTGACCCGATCTGTTCTCATTGCTATGTCATGGAGCCGGTCCTGACCAAACTACTGTTAAAGTATGGTCATCGGATCGATTATACCGTCATCATGGGCGGCATGCTGGAAAAGTGGGATGATTTCGGTGATGCGGCCAATAATATTCAACAAGCCGGTGATGTCTATGCACATTGGCGGGAAGTTTCGTTGCAGACAAAGATGCCGATCAATGGATCGGTCTGGCTACGCGATCCGATCGCCAGTTCCTATCCGGCATCAAAGGTCTTCAATGTGGCTGAAGAAATGTATCCCGACAAGAAGCATCGTTTCTTACGCCGGATCCGTGAGGCGGCGTTTGTGTTTGATGAAAACATTTCCCGTCACGATGTGTTAGCTGATATCGCGGATGAAATGGGGTTTGATTCGGAAGAACTGCTGCGACGGGCTGAATCGAAGGAAGGAACAGATCTGCTGACAAAAGACCTTCATACGACCGGTGCCATGGGAGTGCGAAGTTTTCCCACTATGATGATCGGACGGGAAGATGAATACGAAGTCATCACCGGCTCAGTCGATTATGAGGTCCTGGAAGCGACTGTCTTGCGATACCTTGGCCAAACGACACCACGACCGATGCCTTCAGTAATGGAGTTGCTAAAAGAACACCGCCGTCTGTACTATCGGGAGTTAGAGATCCTGTACGACCTGGAACCTTCCCGGGTGGATCCGTTTATCAAGGGACAGACCGATGACAGGGCGGAGCAGGTGGAGTTCTACGATGGTTACTACCTGCAGTATCGGGAGGACAAATGATCTATCTACTTCAGGCCGGCAACTCGATGAGCTTGATTCCAAAAGTGGTCACATTCTTTTTTATCGGGATCGCTGTTTTGGGCGTGGTGACCTATCTTCAGGTCAACAGTGAATATCGCCGCAATATGAAATCGCCGATCATTCAACACCGGGCCAAGCTGCTTTCAAGGCGGGTCGAGGTCAAAGGACATAAAAACCCGGCCAAAGATCCCAGGCTCAATCCAACCGCCAGCATTTATCATGTACTCCGTTTTCGCCTGCAGGACGGAAGCCTGAAAGAATACGACGTACCGGAGGAAGCCTATCATCGCTACGCAGAGGGGCAGATAGGACAATTGTTTACCCAGGGCACCTGGTTTAAAGACTTTGATCCAAAGATTGAAATAACCAAAGGCGATGACATTGCTTCGCAGACCAAAGAAAATCCTAGGGATAGCTAATAAGCTATCCCTATATTTTTACTTAATCTATAACAATATGTTATAGAAAACAAAGTTTTTGGTTTGTCAACGATTTAACTGATTTGATTGCATTTTAAACCATATGTGTTAAGATTTTAACTAGAGGATAATATTCTATTACATAAGGAGGGACCAATTGGAATTTGGACTGGATCCTGCGCATGTCATGCTGAAGAAGCTTTATGCTGATTTTGCGCAAAAAGAAGTGCAACCCCTGGCCGCTGAAATCGATCAAGAAGAGCGGTTCCCGCACGAAACGGTAAAGAAGATGGCAGAGATGGAAATGATGGGGATTCCGATTGCCAAACAGTACGGCGGCGCCGGAGGGGACAACCTGGCTTACATACTGGCAGTTGAAGAGCTGTCAAAAGTTTGCGGTACAACCGGTGTCATATTATCGGCCCACACCAGTTTGTGTGTTGCCCCGATCAATCACTGGGGGACTGAGGAGCAAAAACAGAAGTTTTTGGTTCCGATTGCCCGGGGAGAAAAGATTGGTGCTTTTGGTCTGACCGAGCCGAATGCCGGGACTGACTCATCTCAGCAACAGACCACCGCTGAACTTGATGGTGATGAGTATATCATCAACGGGTCAAAGATATTTATAACCAATGGTAATGTCGCTGATATCTACCTGATTCTGGCGATGACGGACAAAGCCCAGGGCAACCGGGGCATCAGTGCTTTTATTGTTGAAAAAGGCACGCCCGGCTTTTCCTTCGGACCGTATGAGAAGAAGATGGGGATCCGCGGTTCGGCTACCTGTGAACTAATATTTGAGGACTGTCGTATCCCGAAAGAAAACTTATTGGGTCGGGAAGGCCAGGGCTTTAAAATCGCCATGCATACGCTAGATGGCGGCAGGATCGGGATTGCAGCTCAGGCTCTCGGCATCGCCCAAGGAGCTCTTGATGAGACGGTCCAATACGTTAAAGAGCGTAAACAATTCAACCGGCCATTATCCGCCTTTCAAAATACTCAATTTGTCATGGCAGACCTCTCCAATATGGTGGAAGCAGCCAGATTACTGGTCTACAAAGCCGCCTGGCTGTATGACAATGGTCAACCTTATGGTGTAGCAGCCGCACATGCCAAATTGTTTGCTTCTGAGACTGCCATGAAGGTGACGACCAAGTGTGTCCAGCTGTATGGCGGTTACGGATATACCCGTGACTATCCGGTTGAACGGATGATGCGAGATGCAAAGATTACCGAAATATACGAAGGAACCAGTGAGGTTCAACGTATGGTCATCTCGGCCTCGTTGCTGCGATAGGAGGAACTGATGAATATTGTTGTTTGTATCAAACAAGTGCCCGATACGACCGAAGTCCGGTTGGATCCCAAAACCGGCACCCTGATCCGGGAAGGTGTTCCCAGCATCATCAATCCGGACGACTTAGCCGGCCTGGAAGAAGCGATCAAATTAAAAGAAGCCTATGGGGCAAAAGTAACCGTCATCTCCATGGGCCCGCAACAAGCGACCGAAGCGCTGCGCGAGGCATATGCCATGGGTGCGGATGAGACGATCCTGTTGACCGACCGGGCGTTTGCCGGAGCCGATACCTGGGCGACCTCAAGTGCTTTGGCCGGAGCCATCAAGGGCTTAAAGTATGACTTGATCATTGCCGGTCGTCAGGCGATCGATGGAGATACCGCTCAGGTGGGACCACAGATTGCCGAACATTTACACATCCCCAGCGTCAGTTATGTTGAAAACATTGAGCAAGTGACTGATGATGCCATTGTCTTACGACGCCAGTTTGAGGACCGTTATCAACTGCTCAAGGTCAAATACCCCTGTCTTATCACCACCTTGGGTGGGATGAACCATCCGCGGTACATGAGGATCTCCCGGGTGTTTGATGCTTATAATAATCCGGATGTGATCCAGTATATGACTGCCGATCAAATCGACGTCGATCCGGCCAATCTGGGTCTGAACGGATCACCTACCAGGGTCAAAAAGAGCTTCACCAAAGGAGCCAAGACGGCCGGCAAGGTATTTGAAGTCGATGCCAAAGAAGGTGCTCAGATCATCTTTGACGCACTCAAAGAACGCTTCATCATTTAGGAGGAGAACATGTTAGACCAATATAAAGGTGTCATGGCGTTTATCGAACAACGTGATGGCCATGTCCAAAACGTCTCACTTGAACTGCTCGGTGAGGCGACCCGTCTGGCTGCCAAGCTCAATACCTTTGTCATGGCGGTAGTAGTCGGAAAAGATGTTCGTCATCTGGCTGATCGTTTGGCCTCGTACGGGGCAGACAAAGTCTTGATCGCCGAAGATGACAGACTGGAAAAATACTTGACCGAACCTTATGTCCAAGCGGTGTCGCAGACGATCGATCAAGTCAAACCGAATATTGTGTTATTTGGTGCGACCTCGATTGGACGCGATCTGGCTCCGCGGGTATCGGCCCGGGTCCATACCGGCTTGACGGCAGACTGTACCGGACTGGATATCGACCCGGAAACCAACCTGCTTCTTATGACCCGTCCCGCCTTTGGGGGGAACATCATGGCAACGATCATATGTCAGAACCATCGTCCCCAGATGTCAACAGTTCGGCCCGGCGTAATGCGAAAAATAGAACCGGATGACAGCCGTCGACCGGAAGTGATCGATGTATCGGTCAGTCTGGATGAACATTCGTTTGCCGTCGAGATACTGGAAGAACTGGTCGAGACTCGCAAAATGGTCAAGATTGAAGATGCCAATATTCTCGTCTCAGCCGGCCGAGGGATCGGAGGCAGTCAAAACCTGCCTTTACTTGAATCACTGGCCAATGTAGTTAACGGTACGATTTCGGGAAGCCGGGCCACGATCGATGCCGGATGGCTGCCGAAGGACCGTCAGGTCGGACAGACCGGGAAGACCGTTCGGCCCGATGTCTACTTTGCCCTCGGTATTTCCGGGGCGATCCAGCATCTGGCCGGAATGGAAGAGTCAGACTTTATTGTTGCAGTTAACCGCAACCCGGAAGCACCGATGTTCCAGACAGCCGATCTGGGGATCGTGGGTGACTTACACAAAGTCATTCCCGAACTGGTCAAGTTGCTTCAGGAAGAAAAGGCGAAAAATATAGCCAAATAGTTCAAACCAAAGGATCAGAAATGATCCTTTTTTTTTGTGTCGATATTATTGACGAATCCCTAGTAAAGTGGTAGACTTTATTTGCAAATGAAAACCATTCTCATTAAGGAGGCACCATGTTTCTATCTACCTGTCATAATGGTTATATTGGAACGATCACGAAAATTCATGGTGATGATAAAGTCAAACGTTTTCTTTTCAGTCTGGGCTGTGCCGAGGGAGATGAAGTCGCTCTGATTTCAGTTCTGGGTGGAAATTATATCGTTGGTATAAAAGATTCGCGCTTTGCGCTGGATAAAAGTCTGGCCGGGAAAATTGAATTGTCTCAACCCGGCTTTCGCCGACGTCACCGCGGTATGCGTGGCCGGTAAGATAAAACTTCACCCTGGATCAATACATAATTCTGAAAAGAGGATGAATGAATAATAACTTGCGGATTGCTCTGACCGGAAATCCCAACTCCGGCAAGACGACCCTGTTTAATAAATTGACCGGATCGAGCGAACAAGTTGGCAACTGGGCCGGCGTCACGGTCGCTCCGGTGATCGCGCGAATGAAAAAACGCTATACTGACCTTAATATCGATGTACTTGATCTTCCCGGAACTTATTCTATATCACCTTATACGCCGGAAGAGGCATTTGCCCGAAAAGCCATTATTGATCAAACATACGATGTCATCATCAATGTTGCTGATGGAGCCAATCTATCCCGCAGCCTTTTTTTTGCTTCTCAACTACTGGAAATCGGCAAACCGGTCGTGATCGGTCTTAACAAAGCTGACGTGTTGGCTCAGCGAGGAGATGAAGTCGATCTTGATCTGCTAAGCCGACGGCTTGGCGTGACGATCATTCCGATCCAGGCGTCAAAAGGTTTGGGATTGAATGATCTGGTCCAAGCGGCAATTGCTGCTTCGGCCCAGGTGACTGAGGCAAAAGAAGCGTTGAGTGACGAAGACAGACGCTCGATGATCGATCAGTTGATCGATCAGGTGATGATTCGTCAACATGATCCGTTGACACAAACTTTTAGCGACCGGTTGGATCGAATTTTTATCCACCCCATCATCGGTTTGATCAGCTTTTTTTTCATTATGTGGGGAGTGTATGCCTTTGCGATCGAGGGTTTGGGTGGATGGTTGTCGGATTGGATCAATGAGACCTTGTTCGGTGAAATGGCCCCGGCTGTCGTAGATCGCTTGGTAGAGAACTATGGTCTGAGTCCGATCCTGGGTAATTTTCTCGATCAGGCTCTGATCGGTGGAGTCGGTGCAGTCTTAGGTTTTATTCCGATCATCATGCTGCTGTTTTTCCTGCTGTCACTGCTTGAGGATTCAGGCTATATGTCCAGAGTCGCTGTTTTGCTGGATAAGTACTTTAAGCGGATCGGTCTGTCCGGCAAATCGATCATACCGATGATCGTCGGAAGCGGTTGTGCTGTACCGGGGGTCATGGCTACCCGGACAATAGAGAACGTCGATCAGCGTCGGATGACTGCCATGTTGACACCCTTTGTTCCCTGCTCGGCTAAGCTCCCGGTGATCGCTTTGGTCAGTGTGGCCTTTTTCCCGCAATCAAGCTGGGTCGGCCCCAGCACTTATGTCTTAGCGATTGTCACGATCATCCTGGGTGGCCTGTTTCTTAAGAAAGTCTTCCGCAATGTCGATGAAAGTCACTTTATCATCGAATTGCCGGAATACCGCTTCCCGTCACTACTTCAGGCACTGGAGAGAATGTGGGATCAGGCGAAAGCGTTTGCCTATAAAGCCGGCACGATCATTTTTGTCATGAGTGTGTTGATATGGATCCTTCAGGCATTCAATTTTTCCGGTTATACGCAAGACGCTACCAGCTCGTTTTTAGCTTTTATAAGTGGTCGTTTAAATTGGCTGCTGATCCCTCTTGGAATGGCGGGCTGGCAACTGATCACTGCTGTGTTGACAGGCTTTGTTGCCAAAGAGAATGTCGTCAGCACGTTGGCAGTGTTATTGGCGGCCGGCAATTCAGAGGCTCTGAGCACCGGAGTATTGTCAAACTATTTTAATCCGATTACAGCCTATTCTTTTCTGCTGTTAAACCTGTTTACACCGCCTTGTGTTGCTGCCATCGCGGCACTCAAGAATGAACTGAAGGAACCGAAATGGATCTGGCGGACATTGTTGTTTCAGGTAAGTGTCGGCTACCTGCTTGCCATGACCGTTTCACAAATAGGAAGTCTGATCGTATACGGTGAGCCTCTGCCCAGTTGGTGGATCGCCGCGATCGTCGGGATAATATACGTGGTAATTATTCTTTACCTGACACGAAGGAGGCCAAAGAATGCTTGATGTCATTGTGATCGGTCTCATCGTTGCCCTGCTGGCCTTTGCCGGCCGCAAAACGCTCAAGGATCTCAAGAGTTCCCGCTGCAGCGGTTGCACCAAAAATTGTCAGGCCAGACAGCCGGTGAACATCACGTTAAAGAAAGATAAACCATAACAAAGGGGTCGAAAGACCTCTTTTTGGGTACAATCTTTTCGAGGTGTATATGTGGTATCACAAGAAATTTGATGAATTGACTACCGGGGAATTGTTTGAGATCTATCGCCTGCGATGTCGGGTCTTCATTGTAGAGCAGCAATGCGCCTATCCCGATATCGATGATATCGATCTCACAGCAATCCACATTTTTCGACGTGACAATGAAATCACCGCTTATGCCAGGGTCTATCAGGACAGAGATGCAATCAGAATTGGTCGGGTAGTAGTTCAGCGTGAACTTAGAGGCAGTGGATTGGGTAAAGAGTTAATGGCTCGATGCCTAACCATCGCTTTGAGTTATAATAAGGCTGTCAAACTTAGTGCTCAGCATTATCTTGACCGGTTTTACCGGCAGATCGGCTTTGAAGCAACCAGCCAGGTCTATCTTGAAGATGGTATCCCACACCAGGACATGGTTTATCGAGGTCCAACTGTGGGCATAAATGAGACTGAATTACCAAAGGGAGGTAATAATGGAAAATCGAAGAAAGAATACGATTGATCCGGTCGATCACGAAAACAAAGAGATCAGGAACAGTGAGGACTATGTCGAACATGATCAAGTCAAAAAAAATACTCCCGAGTCCAAAACAGATGTCATGAAAGACAATCAAAAGCAAGTTTCAGCTGAAATTGTCCGGACGGAATTGGGCGAAGAACTGAAAGACAAAGGATGCTAGGAGATAACATTGAAAAAAATAACCAGTCTGTTGCTGATAGGGTTGATTTTGCTCAGCTCGCTGGCATTTGCAGCAGACGTCATCGATGAAAAGTGGGGAAAACCGACTTATGTTTATGGCGCTGGTCTGAGCGAAAGTCAGATAGAAGAAACAGCCCGGCTATTACAGATCGATAATCTGGATCAGGTGAATGCCATTCGCATCATGGCGGCAGATATGAAACGATATATCGGTGGTGAGCCGGTCGATTCTTCCTTGTTCTCATCAGCCCTAGTCACAAAACGGAACGAAGGTTTCGGACTTCAGGTCACGGTGTTGACCCCTGACAGGATCAGTCAGATCACCCCGCAGATGTATCAAAACGCAGCCATTACTGCCGGGGTAAAGGATGTTGAGATCGCTATCGCCTCAGTCATCAACGTGACCGGTGAGTCGGCATTGACCGGCATTTACAAAGCCTTAGAGGCCAATGGCGAACAACTCGACACTCAACGAATGCAGGTCGGCCAGGATGAGCTCGAGACCGTCAATCAGATCAACCAGGAGAATGCTTCTACCGAAGGATTCGACAGCGCACGATTCGATCAGGTCATGATCGAGATCAAACAAGCTCTGGCTGATCTCAAAGAGCGAACCGGTGAATTGGCCACCAGAGAAGACATCGAGCAGATCATCAATGATGCTTTGGCAAAGTATGATCTGCAGACGATTATCAATCAAACCCAAATCAACAATTTACTGATCTTTTTTGAAAAGTATCAACAATCAGGCGTCCTGGATGCAACCGAAGTCAAAGAACAACTCCGCCAGTTGTCGGATCAGGTCAGTGACCGGGTCAAAGACTGGGTCGATCAAGCCCAGACCAGTGGCTTACTCGACCAGATCGGGCAATTTTTCCGGGAATTGTTCCAATCTTTGGCTGACTTTTTTAGAAATCTAGGATAGTGAGAGGTAAGTATGGAGTGGAAAGATAAGCCCAGAAGTACAAATGTAGAAGACCGTCGGGGACAGTCGTCTTCGGGTGGGTCAGGTATGCCCGGTCCGATCAATATACCGATCGGTGGTGGGAGCTCACGCGGTGGCATTGGCGGAATCAGTCTGATTCTGTTGGTTGTCTTTTTCTTGCTTAGGAGCGGACTCCTGGGCGGACTCCTGGGAAACATCTTCCCTGATGCCAACCCGACCAACCCGTATCAACAGGACAGTGCCCCGCAAGTCAATACCTCTACTGACGATATGGGAGAGTTTGCTGCTGTTAATTTGAGATTTACCGAAGATGTCTGGGGCTCTCTGTTCAGGGAAAACAACCTGGGATCCTACCAGCCGCCGACCATGGTATTGTTTAGTGACTATGTTCAAAGTGCTTGTGGGACGGCATCCTCTGCCATGGGGCCATTCTACTGCCCGGCCGATGGCAAGGTCTATATCGACTTGTCGTTTTACAACGACTTGCAGACGAAATTCGGGGTCGAGGGTCACTATGCCATGAGCTATGTCATCTTCCATGAGGTCGGACACCACGTGCAAAATCTTTTGGGTGTGACGGACAAAATGGAAGAGTACCGTCGAACTGTCTCGGAAACCGAATACAATCGTCTGTCAGTTCGTCTGGAATTGCAGGCTGATTTCTTAGCCGGCGTGGTAACACGTCACCTGCAAGAGCGGGGAGATGTCCTGTCGCCCGGTGATATTGAAACTGCGGTCGAGGCGGCGTCGGCAATAGGAGACGACAGGATCCAAAAACAAAGCCAAGGTTATGTTGTCCCGGATAGTTTCACTCATGGAACAAGTGAGCAACGGGTCCGCTGGTTTATGAATGGTTACAATTCAGGAAATTTTGACGGTGCCAATACCTTTAACATTCCATATGATGAGCTATAAGATAAAATCGCGGACAATCCGCGATTTTTTTAAGTCTATAAGAAGGTTTTTCGATAGACATTCAAAGCAGTTGGAAAGGTCAGCTCAGCTACTTGTGATAGAGGGACCCAACCTTCACCTGAAGGGTCAGGCAGTTCCAGCTGATAGCCGATCATATCCCAGACCAAGTGACTGAAGACATGGCGGGATTTTGGCAGTGTGGTTATCAGCGAATCAGGATAAGTAGCTTCTATTTCGCTTAGACTACAATGTCCCTCAAGCATCGGGAAGGCGGACAGTCCTTCCAGCAGGCCCGAACCGAACTTGGTCAATTGAATCAAGTCACCCGACCGGATGATCAGGATGGTCTTGGGCAGGACGGGAATGGACTTCTTTGGCTTTTTGAATGGAAAATCGAGCGGATCAGCCGTTTGATAAGCACAGCAGTCAGTCGACAGGGGACAGTCTGAACATTTCGGCTGGCCATTGGGCAGACAGATCAAGGCACCCAGCTCCATCAGGGCTTGATTGAAGTCGCCCACCCGATCATCCGGAAGGAGGGACAGCAGCCTGGTCTGGAGCTCCCGCTTCGAAGCTGCTTTGGTCAGATCCTGTCCATTACAATCAAGTCGACTCAGTATTCGGGCGACATTGCCGTCCAGGGCAGTAGTTTTGACCTGGTAGGCAGTAGATGCGATCGCTCCGGCAACATAATCGCCGATCCCGGGCAAGGACTTTAAAACGTCAGGATCTGATGGAATAATTCCGCTATGTTGACATACGATCTGCTGGGCGGTTCGATGGAGATTTCTTGCTCTGCGATAATATCCCAGACCTTCCCATTGCTTTAATACGTCTTCTTCGGCTGCAGCTGCCAGATGATGGATGGTGGGAAATGCCGTCAGGAAACGATCGAAATAAGGCAAGACAGTTTCCATGCGGGTTTGTTGTAACATGAATTCGCTAACTAGGATATAATAGGGATATGGTTTGCTTCGCCATGGCAGTTTGCGATGGTTCAAATCATACCAGACGAGCAATCGGTCGGATAAATTATTCATCAGAGATCATTCCTTCGGAGGTACTATGTCGGTTGTGTTGTATCCGCCATCACAGGATGTGGCGGAAAATTATCAGATAATGCGCCGGGCTTTGCGTGAAAACCTGGGCGTTGAAAAAAATATGCTGGCGATCTTAAGCAATGCCAGTGCCATTCTTAATTATTATTTGGAAGACATTAACTGGGTCGGCTTTTACCTTGCCCAGGGCGACGATTTGGTGCTGGGTCCATTTCAAGGCAAACCGGCCTGCCCCAGATTGCCCCACGGTCAGGGCGTCTGCATGGCATCCTATCTGCCGGCAAAAATGATCAATGTACCCGATGTTGAGATGTTTCCGGGACATATTGCCTGCGATGGAGACACTCGATCGGAAATCGTTTATCCGATCCGGATCGACGGAGAGGTGATTGGTGTGCTTGACATTGATTCACCGATCGTTAATCGTTTTACATCAGTCGATGAGACCGGTTTATCAGCTTGTGTCAGAGTGATCCAGGCCATCCTGGGACGAGAGTAACAAGAACATTATACCGCATTCTAATTAGACTTGAGGAGTAAATGAGATTTCTATATATCATCATCGCCTTTGTTGCGACATTAGTCGGCAGCTTGACAGGGCTGGGCGGTGGAGTGATCATCAAGCCCGTTATGGACATGGTAAGTGATTTTCCGGTCGACACCGTCGGGATCATCTCATCGATCACGGTGTTTTCGATGTCGCTTGTGTCAGTCTACAAACACTGGAAAAAGGGAAAGAGACTGCCGGTATTTATCATTGTGCCAATCGCACTCGGTTCGGTCGTCGGCGGATTTCTCGGTCAACAGATCCTGGATGAGTTGTCGCGTTATCTGCCGATGGGGCGGGTCAAACTGATCCAAAACAGTGTCTTGCTGGTCCTTTTGATCGGTGTGTTTTTATATATGCATTACAAACCGACACTGGGGCAAAAGCCCAAGTACATCATCAGATTATCGCTGGTACTCGGGATCGTCCTGGGCTTGACATCATCCTTGCTTGGGATCGGCGGTGGGCCATTTAATATTGTCGCATTCTTGTATCTTTTCACCTTTGATATCAAGCTGGCATCGATTGCCTCGCTCGTCAGTATTTTGTTCTCTCAATTTGCCAAACTGACGACCATTGCTATCAGCACCGGATTTGCCGGCTATGATCTGGAGGTCGTACCTTATATGGTATTTGCCGCCATTTTTGGCGCTCAGACAGCCGCCCGATTGAACAAGTACATGACAGTCGAGCGGGTCGAAGTATTGTTTATGGTTTTACTTTGGCTGATCACAGGGATCAGTCTGTATAATATTGTGATAGGAGTTATTTAATGCCAACGTTTGAAGATTTTGATGCGCTCGATATTCGAGTAGGACAAATTACCCGGGTAGAAGACAATCCCAAAGCCCGCAATCCGGCCTATGTCATTACGGTCGATCTGGGCAAAGAGATCGGTTTGAAACAAAGTAGCGCTCAATTTACGGTATTTTATAAACCGAAAGACTTGATCGGCCGACAGGTCTTGTGTGTTACCAACTTTCCATCCAAACGGATCGCCGGCGTCAAATCGGAAATCTTGATCCTTGGGGTGTATCATGGCGACGGGGTGGTGTTGATTGAACCCGACAGAAAAGTTGCCTTGGGTGACAGATTAGGGTAAACTAAAGACAACTGGGGGTGCCTTATGGCTGAGAGATACCCTTATCACCTGATCCGGATCATACCGGCGTAGGGAAGTCGAATCCATCTCTTGATGGATTTTTTTTTGGAGGTCTTTATGTTTGAAAGTCTGCTCGATAAGTTGAAAGAGATTCCACAGGCGATACCGGAAGCGGTCCAAAGCTTGATCGATAATCCGACAGCGCTATTAGTCCTTGTGATACTGCTGGTTGCTCTGGTGATGGTACTTCGGTTTGGCCGGATCCAGTTCTCCGCCCGTATGATGACTCAGATCGCCCTGGCGGTAGCCATCGCCTCGGTGCTCGATATGATGGTACTTTTTCGAATGCCTCAGGGAGGTAGCGTAACGATAGCAGCGATGGTCCCGATTTATCTGATCGCATTTGCCTATGGCCCACAGGTCGGGCTGTTCACCGGATTTCTTTTTGGTCTGATCAATTTGTTGCTTGGTGCTTATATCATGCATCCGATCCAGACACTGCTCGATTACCCGGTTCCGTTTATGATGATCGGTTTGGCCGGGGCATTTCCCCGTCATATGAACATCGGGATCATTTCGGCCAACCTGTTGCGCTTTGTGAGTCACGTCTTATCCGGTGTCATCTTCTTTGCCGCCTATACTCCGCAGGGGCAGCACCCGCTGATCTATTCCTTAGTCTATAACAGCTTTGTATTTGTAGATGGTCTGATCGCCCTGATTGTGATGAATTTGTTGCCGGTCAACCGGCTGGTAAAGACTATTCACTCAAAAGCCAGAAACATCAGTCGATAAATATAATCATTCAGCCAAAAAAACCCGAGTAATTGACTCGGGTTTTTGCTATGATTAGGCTGAAATCAAACAATCGATTGCACCAGCTCAATTCCGTTCATCTGCAGGTTGTAGAGGGCAAACAGGTTCATCAGATCACCATCATGGTTGGTTGCCGGCAGATGGAACGTCTCGACTGCATCGACGACACAGATGATCCGGATCGGTATATTCTTTTCATTGTACCAGGTTTGGATGCTAAGTCCCGCCTGGATGACGCAGATGTCTGTCACATCACCGACCAAGACGATCGTCTTGACCTCGGCTTCGTTCAGCCAGTCGGTAAAACCGTCGGCATGAAACACATTGGTGGAGTTTTTAAAAAACACCTCATCATCGTTTTTGACAAAAGCTTTGATTTCCGGGATCAACTCACTTTCGCCGGTATCAATAATGCAGTGAGGTGGATAGGCATTAAATTCACAGGCGTCGGCCGGGTGTTCATCCCGAATGAACAGCTTACGAGTCTTATCGAGCTTTTGGTTGATTTCGCGGACATAAGGTACCAGCGCGGATACTCGTTCGGAACTCAAGGCTCCCCGATTGATGAAACCTTCCACAATATCAATATGCAGAAGCAAGGTATCGCTGTTATTGATTTCCCCGGCCGGCAACACCGGTAGGTCCTGCATCGCCGTTTCTATGGCCCGTAAATGTTCGATACTCTGATCGGTTAATTTTACTTTTCTCATCTTGACCTCCGTTTTTACTATACCCCAATTGTTCGAGAAAGGGTTTGTCATGGCAAAAAAACAGCCAAGTGAAGTGACTCACCTGACGACGGTGGACCGGCCACCGGGATCTCTGATCTACACCGGTGATTATACTGATGTCTCGATCGAGATCGAGCTGCATTGTTACTCGCAACAGGAGCTGATCGTCAAACGATTGAACAGGATCGATCAGTTGCCGGATGAATATGATCCAAGCTGTGTTTATTGGATCAATCTGATCGGGCTGCACGACCCTGAGGTGATCAGTTACTTCGGCCGTCGCTTTGGCATCCATGAGATGCATCTGGAGGATATCGTCCAGGTGAATCGCCATGCCAAAGTCGACAATGCCGAGGACTATATCATGAGCGAGCACTATATGATCTATCGGGATGAACAGATCCATCACGAAAGCATCGTATTGTTTTTGCTCCGGGGGGTGGTTCTCAGTTTTCAGGAATACACCGGTGATGTGTTTGGACCGATTCGACATCGACTCCAGCAACCGGATTCGCCCATCCGTCATCAGGGGGCGGATTATCTTTACTATCTGATGTTGGATCGGCTGGTCGATGAAGCCGGAGCTGTCTTGAAAGACTTAGTCTTTCAACTCGATGATCTGGAACGATTGATGCTTGATGAGAACCAAAGCGATATGCGGCGGGTGTATGAAATCAAACGGGAGTTGCTCAATGTGAAAACAGCTGTTTATCCACTCGATGGACTGATGCCCATGCTGCTAGGTGAGAATAACCGGGTATTGAGTGATCCGATCATCCCCTATCTAAAAGATGTTGAGGACCACGTCGATCAGGCATTGGTCGA
>JAAZLX010000138.1 GCA_012799095.1 Tissierellia bacterium | reverse complement strand
TGCTCCTCATTGACGGTATAGAGTATGTTACCTGGACCATTAATGAGTTTTCCGTGGGCGTACATCCAATCAGCGAATGAGTTAGAAGACAAAGCAAGTACGAGAATAAGAGTGAACAAAAGAAAAAGACTTGTTTTTTTCATACCACCTCTCGATTCATTCAGTCTTAAGATGTTTTACAATAACATTATAAATAAATTTTATGAATAAGTCTAGAGTGTCAATACATATGTTACAAAGCAAAGAAATCAGCGACTACTTGATCCGGGCTTCGAAAGTTTAATGCCCTCTTTGCTGTTTTGTTCCAGCGACGTTGGTGCTTTGCAACTTTGGCGATTAACTAGTTCTCGCTGTAAAACACTTGCCCATGGTAAAAGATCTTCTCATCCTCACAATGGAACGTTCCACTTTGCCGTTTTGCCAAGGAGAATAGGGTTTCGTTCGCTTCAGCTCATACTCTTTTTCCAAACATACTCGCATAAACGCCGAGATGTTATCCGTTACGTCATCATCGTTAGCAAACTCCCGCCCATTGTCGACCTGAATGCGATGAATCTCGAGCTCGAACTCCTCTGCTAAGGTGTTTACGAACTTCAAGGGCTTATTTGTGATCTTTTCCCGGACGATTGTCAGAGTTTGCTTCCGCCGCTTAAAACCGGCTACATTACATTTGATAGCGCAGGGCGACCTTTGTTATGCCATGTTTCATCGCACACAAACAGAGTCGCTCACGATAGCGCATTTCCTTTTGAAGTGCACCTTGTCTTGTATTATAAGATCAGTCATACAGCGCCCTCTTTTCATGATTTCTTGATCGAAACCATTGTTCAGAGCGGTCACTGTATGACCCTTTATTTCTGTAACATATCTATTGTGCCCTACAAATTGCCAGTCCGTCGATACTCATCCCCCGACCCCAACGGTATACTGGAGATTATCGTTGATATAATAGCCATTACTCAGAATAATAGCGACCATCTTTTTCTCGCATGTATGCTTCTTCTTCCGGTGTGTTTTGTCGGCCGAGGTCCTGATTTTGATATGGATATCGACCAAACCGCTTCAGTACATTCAGATGTAAATCTTCAAAATAGAGTGTGCCTTCATCTCCGGCTTCAAACAACGGGCGAGCCCATTGGTGGAGATCTAATGACTCGGAATGCATAAACGGCAGCAAGGCAAACTTCTTCCATTCATCCGGCAAGGCTTCAAAATCAGGTTGCTTGATCAGTTCCTGAGCTAACACGATCGCCATTTTATCCTGGGTGTATGTCCGTATGTCTCTGCGAAATAAATTTCGGGAGAATTGATCGAGCACAATGATCTCAGCCAAACGGCCGGGGGCATCCTCTCGCCAGTCGACCAATAAACCTTCGGCTCCTTTTTCCCAGATTTCGAGAAATTTTTCCCGGATCATTTCATCAAATTCCGGTTCTTCTGCAAATTGTCGCGCAACATGATCTTCATCAAACCAAAAGTCAAGCACGGCTTTGGCATCTTTGTGAGTCATAACTGCTCCTTTCATACTTCAATTAGACTGATAGATTACATGTTCGCCATCTTCTCCGATTTGTGCGAATCCCGGTTTCTGAAAACAGTTTTTCCGAACCGTAGTAATTGGTTGAGCCTGCGTCCGGAACACAAACGCTCAGGCGATCAATCGTCGGAAACCTTGTTCTCTCAGATAAACGATGGCAAAGTGTATCATAGCGGATCTCAAACCGGTTTTGTCTTCGAAGTGAAGCTGCTCGTCCCGGGACTGCCGGTGATATCGTTTGATATCATCGATACCCATCCAACCTGTGACGTTACCACACTACTAGGTCAGGTATCCATTCATGGCATTCTCTTCTAGTCGTTGCACTACCAGCGTTTTTTCGTATCAACGGTTCCCCCAGTCCCCTTTCTGTTCATGTACATAATAGTACTGGCAATAACAGCCTATCCAGTATGGTGCATGAAACAAGTCTGTCGTCTCATGGAAGAACAAAAAAGCCTGAAGGAGTTGTCTCTTCATGCTCACAATATCCCTATTTTCTACCAAAGTTTATTTATTCGTCACACCCAGGTAGGCATCTCTGATCTGCGGATCATTGAGCAGTTCCTGTCCCGGACCTGACTTGACCATCTCTCCCGTTACCAGGACATAGGCTTTATCGGCGATCTTCAGAGCAGCATTGGCGTTTTGTTCGATCAGCAATACAGTCACACCCATGTCGTTGATCCGTTCGATTATAGTAAAAATATCCCGGACAAGCTGAGGTGCCAGCCCGAGAGATGGCTCATCCATCATCAGAACACTCGGTTTAGCCATCAGTCCACGGCCGACAGCCAGCATCTGCTGTTCACCTCCCGAGAGAGTCCCGGCCGACTGCCAGTGGCGTTCTTCTAAACGTGGGAACAGCGAATAAACATTTGCCAAATCGCTTTCGATCTCGACTTTATTTTTTCTCAGATAAGCCCCGATCAAGAGATTTTCCTTGACGGATAGATTGGCAAATACCCTCCGGCCTTCCGGCACCAATGCGATCCCTTTCTCAACTACTTTCTGAGAATCGATATTTTGGATTTCTTCTCCTTTATAAAGAATGGTTCCAGCATTCGATTTGACCAGTCCGCTGATAGCTTTTAGCGTGGTTGACTTTCCCGCACCATTGGCTCCGATCAAGGTAATGATCTGGCCTTCCTCGACATCAAATGAAACACCTTTCAGGGCTTCGATCCCCCCATAGGAGACTCTTAAATCTCTGACTTCGAGTAAACTCATGCATCCACCCCCAAATAAGCCGTGATAACCGCCGGATCATTTTGCACATCTTCCGGTGTTCCATGGGCAATCAATTTTCCAAAGTCTATCACGTAGATCCGGTCAGATAAATCCATGACTAAATTCATGTGGTGTTCGATCACCAGGATAGTCAAGTTGAACTTTTTCTTTATTTCCCGAATAAAGTCAGACAGTGCATCCGTTTCCTGCGGGTTCATTCCAGCGGCCGGTTCGTCCAGCAGGAGAAGCTTCGGTTGTGTCGCCAATGCCCGGGCAATCTCCAGATGTCGTTGCTTGCCATAGGGTAAATTGTTGGCTCGTTCCAGCGCTACATCATCCAGATGGACCATTTTTAATAGCTCCCAGGTGTCTTGTCGCATGGCCGTTTCTTCAGCATGGTTCAAGCGAAATGCAGCGCGAAACAGTCCGGCTTTCATATTCATGTGGTGAGCGATCAGCACATTGTCAAATACAGACAAATTCTTGAACAATCGAATATTCTGAAAGGTCCTGGCGATCCCACGCTTGGTTATTTTATCGGGTGTCCAATCGACGATTTCACCATATTTACCATTGTTTTCTCCGGCATACAGCTTTTTCATTTTTCCCTGAGGATAGCCGGCCTGGATGACTTCGTCTTCCAGTCGAACTTCACCATTCGTTGGAAGGTATACTCCGGTGATCGCATTGAAAGCGGTAGTCTTACCTGCTCCGTTAGGACCGATCAAGGCAACGATCTCACCTTGTCTGATTTCCATAGTAAGGTTGTTGACAGCGACGACTCCACCAAACTGCATGGTCAAGTCATTGACCTGCAATACGATATTATTCATCTGCCGCCTCCTCGTCTGCCTCTTCTTCCGGTTCTCCACCCGGCGGATCAGGAATCAGTGGAGCCGGTGCCTGATCTCTGCCCGGCGCAATGATGATCGGGCTCATTGAACCACCGGAGGTTTCGGCCATTACTTCCGGTCTTTTTAACCTCCGCCGGAACAGGTTGAAAAAACCATGCCAGGTAAATTCGCTGTTCCCCATCAGTCCCCGGCGATAAAATAACACCACGACCATCAATAGGATCGAGAAGATGACCATGCGAAAACCAATTCGCAAAAACGGTACCTGAAAGCCACCGATGATCAGCGGAACATCAAAGAAACGCAAAAACCAGTCCTTGGCAAAGGTCACGACAAAGGCACCTAAAACCGAACCGGTAATGCTTCCCAGGCCGCCAATAACAACGATCAGTAAAATATCATAGGTGATGATGGTTGAGAATGCCCGCGGCTCGATCGAGCGCATAAACATCGCCAGCATTCCACCGGCAATTGCCGTCACGAATGAACTCAGGACAAATGACATTTGTTTGTGCTTCAATAGGTTGATCCCCATGGCTTCCGCAGCAATCTCGTCTTCTCTGATCGCTTTAAATGCCCGGCCATACGAACTATTGATCACTAAGACGATAAAGCCGATCAAAATAGTGCTGGCAAACAATGGCACCAATAGAACACCAAACCCGTCCGGCATAAAAGACAAACTATTCGAACCAAAGCCCGGTATATTTTTGAGACCGTAGGAACCGTTGGTAAATTGATCCAACTGCGGAGCGGAGATGATACCGCGGACAATCTCCGCAAATCCCAAGGTCGCGATCGCCAGATAGTCGCTTTTTAATCGCAGGACCGGTATGCCGATCAGAAAGGCAAATAGCCCGGCGATCATCCCCCCGATCAACATCGCAATAATAATCAGGACAGGTTCGGGCAAAACAGACAGCGCGCGCTTCAAACTCATCAACCACGGAACGACACCGGACATATAATAGACAGCTTCCATCCGCTCGACCGGAATCGTCAGCATGGCAGTAGCATAAGCCCCGATCGCCATAAAGCCTGCCTGACCAAGTGAAAACAATCCGGTAAATCCGTTTAATAAATTCATTGCAACAGCCACGACAGCAAAAATCAAACTCTTCTGGATGACTGATACCGCCATACCGTATTTGGATCGATTGAATTCCAAATAGATAGTAGCTGCCAAAATGACCAGTGCCAGTAGAATAGAATACCATGTGTGTTTCGGGTTCTTCACTCTCATACCCGACCTACACTTTCTCTGTCAGGGTCTCACCCAACAGTCCGGTCGGTCGAACCATCAGGATGATGATCAAAATCAAGAAAGTAAACGCACTGGAAAAAGTAGAGTACCCCATGGCGATCAGTGTCGTTTCGGTGATCCCGATGATAAAACCACCGATGACCGCACCGGGAACAGACCCGATCCCCCCGAGCACAGCCGCGACAAAACATTTAAGGCCCAGAAGGGTCCCGCTAAACGGTGTCACGCTCATCCGATCGGTAAAATACAGTATCGAACCAATGGCTGCCAGGGCAGAACCGATAACAAATGTCAGACTGATGATCTGATTGATCTTGATCCCCATCAGCTTGGCTGTGTCATAATCCTTCGATACCGCTCGCATCGCCATTCCGATTTTGGTCCTTTTCAGCAACATCATCAATAAGACAACCAGGATGATCGTGATGATCGGTGTAACGAAAGTCACCATTGAGCTGTTCAGGTCTCCCAGCTTGATCAGCTTTTTTAACCCCGGGATCGCCGGATAAGCTTGCGGTAGGGCGCTAAATAGATAGGTCGCCAGGTTTTGCAACAAATAACTCATGCCAATGGCTGAAATCATGATCGACATCCTGGGGGCAGACCGCAGTGGTTTATAGGCAACTTTTTCGATCGTCACCCCCAACAAAATCGTCCCAAGGATGACCACAACGATTGCCACCGGCCACGGCATAGCCGCAAAAGAAAAGATCATAAAATAACCGGCCATCATAAAAATATCGGCATGGGCAAAGTTGATCAACATCAAGATACCGTAGACCATGGAATAGCCGACGGCTATCAGCGCATAAGCACCACCGAGCGATATCCCGGTCAGAAGTTGTTGCAGAAGATAGGTTGAACCCATGATATACCTCGGTTAATCGTCAAAAGAGAAAAGGGCAGCGGCTACATGCCCGCCACCCTTGCCATTAGATTATTGGGTTTTAACTGTCTTATCGAACATGAACTTTCCGTCTTGAATGATTTTGATGTAAGCCATGTCTTTTTTAGCATCGCCGTTTTCGTCAAAACTGATCGATCCGGTCACACCGTCGAGACTAAGACCTTTGAGTGCATCTTTGATGGCCACGCTATCAGAAGATTGGGCGACCTTGATCGCTTCGACAACAACATTGTAAGCATCAAATCCCAGAGCAGATACGGCTGCGACACCATCGCCGCCATTTTTGTTCAAATACTCGTCATTGCCATTCAGGAATTCTTTGAAGCCTGTGACGAATTCACCGGCCAGTGGGCTCGAGGTATCATTTTCGTCAAAGAATGTTGAAAGAGCGACGCCTTCAGCATCGGCACCGGCGTTGTCGATAATCGCCTGATTTTCCCAGGTATCACCGGCCATGATCTTAGCTTCGATCCCAAGTTCACGGGCTTGTTTGATCAAAAGAGGTGCCGTAGCGACAGACGATGGGGCAAAGATGACATCAGGCTCGGCATTTTTGACATTGGCCAAAATAGCTTTAAAGTCGGTATCGCCGGTCTGGAATTGTTGTTCCGAGACGATTTCCCCACCAAGTTCTTCAAACGCTTTCAGGAAGAAATTTCCCAATCCGGAGCTGTAGTCATCTCCCAATTGAGTGATGACAGCTGCCTTGGTCAGACCATCCTGAAAGGCATAGTTTGCCATGACCTCACCCTGGAAGGGATCGAGGAAGCAAACACGGAAGTAATACTCATTGCCTAAGGTTACTTGAGGATTGGTCGCTGATGGTGCAACGGCCGGGATCTGGGCTTCTTCATAAGTAGGTCCGGCTGCGATCGATACGCCTGAGCCATAAGATCCAATGATGGCTGATACGTTTTGGGCGACCAGGTTGGAGGCAACCGTTACGGCTTCGGTCCTGTCGGATTTATTGTCTACTTCAACCAGTTCGATGGTATATTCCTCACCACCGATCTCTACGGTGTTTGTCAGCTGATGGGCATATCGGATCCCGAGCACTTCCTGGAATCCACCGCCACCATTTTCTCCTGTCACCGGTTCAAATACGCCAATCTTAATGACATTATCCCCGGAAGCGGGCTGATCACCGTCTGTCGAGCTGTCCGATGTACAGGCAACGAGTGAGAAAACTAATACGACAGTCAGAATTAAACTCAGTAGTTTTTTCATATTATCCCTCTCTTTTTTGAGTCCGTTTCCGTGAAAGCGTACCCGTGGTAGTAGTTTCGCCAGCATAGTCGTCGACTAAACTGGCGAATTTATGTATTGATATACTAACTCTTTATCGTTTACTTGTCAATGGGATAACATTATTGTACTAAATAGAATAAAAGAGCCGGGGATTCCCCCAACACTTATTCAAATAAGAAATTCTATTCATTTTCAGTGCTTAGGCAAGGTTCTCTAAATAGTCCATCGCCTGTTTGACCGTTTGTCCGGTCGCCCCCGGTACCGCAAGCGTGAATGTTTCATTGTCAGAAGCCGCAAAGGTAGCGACCTGAAGCATCTTTTGTTGAAGATTATCACTACCTGCAAAGTCCGAAAACTTTCGTGGCAGCTGATTGTCATTAAAAAAAGGAAGCAATCGATCGACCTCATCATATTTTCCGGCTGCAACCAATTGAACTAATACACCAAAAGCGACCTTAACACCGTGTTCAAATTCATGTGTTTCCGGCACCAGAGACATACCGTTATGGACTGCATGAGCTCCTGCCATTCTTCCATATTCACCGGCAAAACCTCCCACTGTTCCGGCTACGGCAACAATGGCTTCAGCGACACTTTTAAAGGCAGGCGTCACATTTCCCCGGTCTAAGCTGGCCAAAGCCTGAGTAGCATCACGCAGTAATACTTCTTGGGTCACTTTGGCTGTCTGCAGACCGACTTGTACCATAGTTGGAAGATCTCCGGAAACGTGCTCGGTGATCCCCTGCGCTTCATACCATTTGGCCAGGGTATCTCCAATCCCGCCCATCAAGTATTGTTTGGGAGATTCGATCAACAATTCCAGATCCATCAGGCACAGGTGGACAGGTCGTTCATAGTATTCAACTATTTTGAAGGTATGATCAGGATAATAGACCGGTGCCAGTGGTGTGTAGGCGGCGCATGTCCCGAGGACTGTTGGAATCGTTATAACCTCGATCCCCATGATTTCGGCAGTTCCCTTGGCCGTATCCAAGGCCTTGCCTCCCCCGATGCCGACGATCACATCGGTATTCTTCGGTACAGCATTAGCCAACCGATTCATATCCTCATGTGATGCAGTCGCATCATATCGAAAAACCGGCAGATCCAACTGACCGGGATAATGTTTGACAAATGCCTGATAAGACTTTTCACCCGTGATGATCACCGGATGCTTGAACAACCGAAGCTTCTCATCGAGATACTGTAACGCTCCACTTTCACAAATAAATTGACCGGGTCCGGGGCGGACGACTTGACTTAATTTCATACCATTGCCTCTTTCTATTAATATTGGAACGGTTGTGCTACTGTTGAATTATCACTTGCCAGCAAAGATTTATGTTCCATACGTTCATCTGATTTCGCACACAGATTGGCAAAAATACTGCCGATCAAGGTGTCCAACAGGGCACCTGTGGCACCGGCCAGTGCCGCCAATGGTGTGAAGTGAGCCAATCCCAGACTAGCGGCTAAACCCGAATTCTGGACTCCGATCTCAAGCGCGATCGCCCGGGTAGACTCTTTGGAATAGCCCATGATCCGACCGATCAAATAACCTGCTCCATAACCGGAGAAGTTGTGCAACAATACTACAACAAATATCAGCCAGCCGGTGGAAACTAGATTGTCACGATTGACTGCTACCGTACCGGCCAAAACCATTAACACCGCGATCGATGAAAATGTTGGCAAAAAAGAATTGGCTTTTTCGGCATAGACACCGAACAGACGATTGGCCAACAGACCGAGTACGATTGGAACCAAGACTACCTTGACGATCGATAGAAACATCGGCCAAAAAGCGATTTCTATGTAAGTACCGCCATAAAAAGACAATACTAAGGGCGTCAACAGCGGTGACAATAGAGTGGAAACGGATGTGGCAGTGATCGACAGAGGAACATCTCCTTTGGCGAGATAAGTAAGAACATTGGAAGAAGTTCCGCCCGGAACAGATCCCAATAATATCAGTCCCAGCGCAATTTCTGTCGGAAGCTGAAACAACCGGGCAAATATAAATGCCGCCAGCGGCATAAACATGTATTGAGAAGCAACCACGACAAGTACTCTTCCCGGACGGCGAAACACTTCACTGAAATTAGACGGTTTCATCGTCGCACCCATGGTAAACATAATAAACTGGAGCATTAACGTTACCCAGGCTGCCAGCCAGGCAAAGCCCGAAGGAACGATCAGCGATGCGGCTGCCGTCAATACAACGATCCATGCAAGGTATTCCCTAAACACATAATTCATTTTGCTAAACATTTTCATTTTTGTCTGTTCTCCTATTGTTTGATTATTCAAAGAAAATAAAAAGACCTCCCCACAGTAAAGTGGGAAGGCCTCAAAAGGTATGTCCCACTCATCAATCACGAATAGGACTACCTAATATAGAATGCTCTATATAATGGAAGTCCTGGTTCTAATAATAATAATGATTGATGAGTGGAAAAGATGCATAATAATTGCCTGCTTTTGTTTAATTTTCTTTCAATTACTATTTAATCTAACACAGGAAAATCACTAATACAAGGCATTTTTTTGCGTTTTTGTTGAAGTTTTTTTCAATAGTTAATACCTGAATACACCGCCTAAATCTATCACTAAAACAGCCAACAAAAAATGGCCCAATCTTGTGAGATCAGACCATTTTATCACTCAGATACAAAAACTATTTGAGTTCGACAGCTGCGCCGGCTTCTTCAAGATCCTTTTTGATCTTTTCGGCTTCGTCTTTGTCAACGCCTTCTTTGACCGGACCGGGAGCATTATCAACCAGATCCTTGGCTTCTTTCAGACCGAGACCGGTAATGGCACGGACAACTTTAATGACACCAACTTTGCTGGTTCCGACGGATTGTAAGATAACGTCGAATTCGGATTGTTCTTCGACTTCGGCAGCATCTCCAGCACCGGCACCGGCAACCATGACCGGAGCAGCAGCACTTACGCCAAACTCTTCTTCAACAGCTTTGACCAGCTCATTGACTTCCATGAGCGACATACCTTTGATTTCTTCAATAATCGATTGAATAGACATTTATTCCTCCTGAATTATTCTTGTTTTGATTCAGCCAGTGCAACCAAGGTGCGGGCTAATTTAGATACGGGTGCAGTGATGGAACCGAGGAATCGGGCCACCAGGACTTCCTTGGACGGGATGTCGGCGATCACTTGGATGCCTTGTTCATCGTAGAATTCACCTTCGATAACGCCGCAGCGCAGTTCCAACTTGTTGTTTTTCTTGGCATATTCTTTTGCGATTTTTGCCGGTGTTGTTGGCTCATCATAACTGATGGCAATCGCATTGGGGCCGACCAGTGAGTCGGTTAGGGATTCGTATGCGGTATCTTTTATCGCCAGTTTGACCAGGCGATTCTTGTATACGTGATAATCGACATTGCTATCGCGAAAGCGATTGCGCAGTTCGGTCACTTCAGATACAGTCAGACCGCGGTAATCCATAACAACAGCCGATTTGGCTTTGGTCATTTTTTCATGAATCTCTTGTACTTTTACTTCTTTGAGTTCACGATTGTTCGACATGGTTCACCTCCTTAAATAGAAATTGTCTCCCCGACGTACGAAGAGACAATGTATATGCATCGTTCTCCTCGGTAGGGTTTACGGGGTACCTACTGTCTTCGGATCTTTATTTTGTTTTACAGGTGTCGGACCAGTTTGATACCCGGGCCCATCGAGCTTGTCAATGTCAGGTTCTTGATGTAGTTCCCTTTTGACGAAGCAGGTTTAGCTTTGATTATGGTATCCATCAGGGCTTCAATGTTTTCCACCAGCTTGTCCGTCTCAAATGACAGCTTACCGGCGATCAGGTGAATCATATTGGCTTTTTCGAGACGATACTCGATCTTACCCATTTTGATTTCATTGACGGCACGCGCAACATCAAATGTTACTGTTCCGCTTTTCGGGTTGGGCATGAGGCCTTTCGGTCCCAGGATCCGTCCCAGTCGTCCCAGCATACCCATCATATCAGGTGTGGCGACGATAATATCGAAATCGAACCAGTTTTCTTTCTGGATCTTTTCGATCATGTCTTCGGCTCCGACAAAATCAGCGCCGGCTTGCTCAGCTTCCATGGCTTTCTCGCCTTTGGCTACGACCAATACTTTTTGGGTATTGCCGGTACCATGCGGTAGAACCATCGCTCCGCGGATCTGTTGGTCCGCATGTCGTCCATCAACGCCGAGTCTAAAGTGTAATTCAACTGTTTCGTCAAATTTGGCTGTGCTCATGTTTTTCAACAGCTCAACCGCTTCTTTAACCTCGTATTGTTTGGAAGGATCGACTTTTTTTGCGTTCTCGTTCGCACGCTTGTTGTTTCGTTTCATTCAATCTCCTCCGTGGTCCTAACGGACATTGCCTCCCACAGGTTGGGGTTATTCTTTGACAGTGACGCCCATACTTCTGGCAGTTCCCATCACCATACGTGTAGCGGCTTCAAGGCTGGCTGCGTTCAAATCTTCCATTTTGATCTTGGCGATCTCTTCGCATTGAGCTTTGGTAATGTTAGCTACTTTCTTTTTGTCTGGTTCGCCCGAACCGGATTCGATCTTGGCTGCCTTTTTGATCAGAACAGCTGCCGGCGGGGTCTTGGTGATGAAGGTGAAAGACCGATCAGCAAATACAGTGATAACTACCGGAATGATCATTCCGGCTTGATCAGCTGTTCGCGAATTGAATTCTTTCGTAAACTGCATGATGTTGACTCCGTGTTGTCCGAGGGCCGGACCAACCGGTGGAGCCGGGGTTGCCTTACCTGCGGGGATTTGCAATTTGATCAGACCAATTACTTTTTTAGCCATATTGCATTCCTCCTAAATATTTATTAAAAAGCCTACAGCTTTTCAATCTGATGATATTCGAGTTCTACCGGTGTTTCACGGCCGAACATCGAAATGAGTACAGTGACCGTCAGTTTTTCCTGATTGATCGATTCAATCACACCGACATAGTCGGTAAACGGACCATCGATAATATTGACATTGTCACCCAGGGCAGCTTTTAATTCCGGTGTTGAACGTTGAATCCCCAGATTCTTAAGTTCTTCTTCGGATAACGGAACCGGTTTGGATCCGGGACCGACAAATCCGGTCACGCCCTTGGTGTTACGGACGACATACCAGCTCTCATCATTCATATGCATACAAACAATGACATAACCGGGAAATATCTTTCGTTGTTTTGTCTTCTGGACGCCGTCTTTGATTTCTATCACCTCTTCCATGGGTACTTCTACCCTGGTGATGACATCTTCCATATTACGGCTTTCCACAATTCGCTCTAAACTGGCTTTTACTTTATTTTCATGGCCGGAATAGGTGTGGACGACATACCACATAGGTTCTTGATGGCGATTAACCATGGATACCTCCTCCTATAGCCAATAGTAAAACAGTTGATTCCAAAATAGATCAAACAATCCGATTATCATCGCAAGTGCGACAGTAAGAACAATGACAATTAGTGTGTAGTTGATCAGCTCTTTGCGGGTCGGCCAGGTGACCTTACGCAATTCGGAACGGACGCCACGCAGATAGTTCTTTGCGCGTTGTAAAATACCGACCTTTTCAGGTTGGTTTGAGCGGCCGGACGGTCTCTTGCTGGTTTGCTCTTTTGCCATGCCAGCCTACCTCGTCTCTTTATGGGTCGTATGTGCCCGGCAAAACTTGCAATATTTCTTCAACTCAAGACGATCGGGATCGTTCTTTTTATTTTTAGTTGAATTATAATTTCTGTTTTTACACTGATCACAGGCCAGAGTAATTTTAACTCTCATGATCCTACCTCCATTATACTACACAGCTACCAAAGTACTTTATCACAAAAGGACTGTTGGTGTCAACGAATCAAGCATTAAAAAAATAGCTCCACGGCTATCCTTATACATACTAACAGACGAATCAAAAAAACACAATAGCAAAAGAAAAAAACATGCCTTACAACTGAAATTCATCGATCGTCTGTGACACAGCTGGCTGTCTTGCAGAAATCGGGACAGATGAACGATATTCTCATGCTATAATAGCACAAGGAGGAACAATATATGAAATTTGAATTCAATCAAGAAGCCAATGCTATTGTAAAGCTGGTGTTTGACGACGAAAACCTCAAGCCCGGCACGGTCAGGTTAGACACAGCCGGCGATAAGCCGACTCTGCTATTGGGACTGGGAAAACAGGACGAACTGAAGACCGCTTCCGTGCGCAAGGCTTTCTTTGCCATCCCGGGAGAAACGATCAAGTATGGGTTCGACTCGCTGACCATAGACGGCCTGAATGATCCGGCACTGCTTGCTGCCGCCTTTGAAGGTCTTTGGATGGGCAACTATGTTTTTACCCGGTATAAACAGGACAAACAGGCAGACAGACGACTCAAGACACTTTGTCTCGTCCAAGCTGAAGGTTTAGAAGAAAAACTGACCGAAAGCCGGGTTTTAATGGAATCAGCTGACTTTGCCCGCTATCTGGTCAACAGTCGACCGATCGATCTGTATCCGGAAACATTAGCTCAACTAACCAAACAAGAACTGGAACCGTTTGGTGTTGAAGTTGAAGTTTATGGTAAAAATAAAGCTCAGGAACTCGGGCTGACAGCTTTCTTAACAGTTTCTGAGGGCAGTGACAAGGAACCTCAAGTCATTATAGCCAAATACAACGGCGCCGGTGATGAGCCGTATGGTGCCCTGATCGGCAAGGGATTGACCTATGATTCAGGTGGATATGGCATCAAGTCGACCGAAGGGATGGTGACCATGCACAGTGACATGGCCGGTTCTGCCTCAGTCCTCGGTGCCATCCGTGCGATCGCCGCCAATAAAGTAAACAAAAATGTCTATGGCGTCGTCCTGGCATGTGAAAACATGATCGATGGATCAGCCTATAAAAACGGAGATATTATTTCATCCCATCTGGGCAAAACGATCGAAATCGATTCGACCGATGCGGAAGGCCGGCTGACCCTGGCAGATGCCCTGAGTTATACCGAAGAAGCCCTTAAACCATCATATATGGTCGATGTGGCTACCCTGACCGGTGCGGTGGTCATTGCACTGGGCGATGTTGCAGCCGGAGCCGTCGGTAATAATGATCAATTGATGAAGGATGTTTTGTCGGCAGCTGATCTTTCCGATGAGCCGATCTGGGAGCTGCCCAATTATGACGAATATAAAGAACAATACAAGTCGACTTTTGCTGATCTGAAAAATACCGGTGGCCGGGCTGCCGGGTCGATCACAGCCGGGTTGTTCCTGGGTGAGTTCGTGCAAGATACTCCCTGGGCCCATCTCGATGTTGCCGGTGTCACCTATCGAGCCGATAAGGCCAAACCGCCTCATCCGGTCGGTGCCTCCGGTTTTGGAGTCAAGGCACTGTATCAACTGGTGAAAAACCGCTAATAGATATACCCAAGGAAAAAGCACACCGTAAAAAGGTGTGCTTTTTTTTGCCTGGAGCCTTTGAGCGGACTCGAACCGCCGATCTCCGCCTTACCAAGGCGACGCTCTACCTGCTGAGCCACAAAGGCATGAATGCCTATCTAATATAGACCAGAATCCAAGGTGTTGTCAAGCCCTATTTCGATTTTTGAGCCAGTCTGTAGGCATAACAACTGATGCCGGCTGCCACCGATGCATTGAGTGATTCAAACCGAGATGTTTCGATCTTAAATAAAGCGTCACATCGCTTTTCCACCTGCCCTGACATCCCGCTGTCCTCCGAACCGATCACGATCACACTGGCTTTGGCAAACTCGATCGTTGCCAGATCAGATGCTTCATGGGCACGGGCTCCGTAGACCCAATAGTTTCGCTTTTTCAATTGGTCCAGGACCGAACCCAGGTTGGCTACCCGTGCGATCGGCAGATGAGAAGCGGCGCCGGCACTCGCTTTGTGAACTACAGCATCGACCGATGCACTGCGTCGTTTCGGGATAATGATCCCTTCCGCTCCGAAACTATAGGCTGAACGGATGATCGCTCCCAGGTTATGCGGATCAGTGATCCCGTCCAACATCACAATCAGACCGCCCTGGGCAAAGTCTTGCCAGGCGGCATATTCTGTCGCAGCCACAAAGGCGACCACCCCCTGATGAGCCGGGCCATACGTGTCAAGCTTGGCTTTGTCTACCCAGTTGTACACGATCCGATTATCATCGAGCAGGGATAGCAATTCTCGTATTGCCTGATGATTCAAATCCTTTTGCAATGACACCTTATTGATGGTGTGTCCTGAACGGATCGCTTCGATGACGGCATGTTTGCCGATTAATCGTTCTTCCATTATTCTTCCTTACTTAAATAATCAATGATCAGTTCCATCAGCTGTTCGATCCGGTCAAATTCATCTTCAAGATACAACGCTCCCAGCAGACACTCCAATCCGGTCGCCAGACGATAGTCTCCCAATGATGCCGATTTGGCCGACCCACCTTTGGCATTTCTACCATACCGGATCAGGTCGAGCTCTTCTGTGGTCAATTGATCGCTCAGGTATTGGACCGCTCTGGCCTGAGCAGCCGCATTGACCATAGCAAACGCCTGACGATTATGCTCTACCATTTGGCGACTGCCCCGTCCAAGCAGAGCTTTTCGGATCAACAATTCATAGACAGCATCACCTATATAAGCTAACTCAAGTGCATTATAGCTGCCTAGTTTACCTTCCACGTCGTACCGTCCTTGCCATCCATGATCGATATCCCCATGTCTATCAATTGTTGACGTATTTCGTCTGCCCTGGCCCAGTTTTTTTCAGACTTGGCAGCATTGCGTTCAGCGATCAGTCGTTCGATCGTTTCAACGTCAAGATCATGTTCCTTCTCCCGGAACAGATCGAGTCCCAGGACAGTGTCCATTTGTTGAATGATATAACGTTTCTCTCCGCTTTTCAGGCTGTCATCTTTCAACACGGCGTATAACAAAGTCAACGCATTAGCCGTATTCAAATCATCGGCCAGAGCAGCTTTGAACTGATCGAGGTATGCCTCTGTTTCGATTGCTTCCTCAAGTGCCAGGGTGCGCTCTTTTAATTTCTGATAAGCCGTTCGGGCACTATCCATGCCCTCGTCGCTAAACATCAATTGTTTTCGGTAATGGCTGCCCAATAGAAAGTATTTATAGTCCATCGGATCGTAGCCCAATTCCTGTAGCCGGCTCAGTGACAGGAATCCACCTTTTGACTTACTCATTCTGCCTTCATCGGTGATCAAAAACTCGGCATGCCACCAATAATTGACCCATTTCCTGCCGGTATAGCTTTCGGTCTGGGCAATTTCATTGGTGTGATGAGTCGAGATGTGATCGACCCCGCCACAGTGGATGTCGAGTTGTTCTCCCAATGCCTTAAGAGAGATCACCGAGCACTCCAGGTGCCATCCGGGATAGCCCCGTCCAAATGGTGAGTCCCACTTCATCTCCTGGTCATCAAATTTGCTTTTGGTAAACCATAAGGCAAAGTCATACGGGTTTCGTTTGTTCTCATCCAGTGAGACCTCTCCCCGGCTGCCGTGCTGCAGGTTCTCCAACGGCATTCGCGACAGCTTGGTATAATCAGGGAACTTTGATACATCATAATAAATATTGCCCCCGGCTTGGTAGGCATATCCTTTGTCCTGCAGTACCTGAATAAATTCAATGTACTCATCGATCTGATCGGTCGCCCGCATCACAATATCAGGCTTTTGCAGATGAAGCTTTTCCATGTCTTGAAAAAAGACATCGGTATAGTAGTCTGCGATCTGCCAGACGGTCTTTCGTTCCCGCCGGGCACCTTTTAGCATCTTATCTTCGCCTTCATCGGCATCGCTCTCCAGATGACCGACATCCGTCACGTTCATCGCCCGGATGACTTCATAACCCAAAAACCGCAACGACCGGACCAGAATGTCTTCACTGACATACGTTCGCAGGTTTCCGATATGGGCATAATTATACACCGTCGGTCCGCAGGTATAGATTTTTACTTTTCCCGGCTCCAGGGGGACAAACTGTTCCACCTGTTGCGTCATTGTATTATATAATTTCATTGGTCCTCTTTCGGAGCAAAGATCAGCCCCATTTTTTCACTGATATATTCATAACTGTTCTTATCGTGCGGCTTGATACAGCCGCTGCAGTCTTTGATTCCATAATTCATGGTAAAGTCACCCCCACACTTCGGCCCCAGCAGGTAGAGGGGACAATAACAGAACAGACAGTTGTATTCCTCGGGATCGACTCCGGAGTGACAGGGAAAATATTCACACTTTGTATTGGTAAATTTCTTATAATGTTCCATTGATCAACAGGACCACCGCAGTCGCGGCCAGCCCTTCCTCCCTTCCTATCGCTCCCATACCCTCAGTAGTGGTAGCTTTGAGGTTGATGTATTGACAACCGGTCAATTGCTTGATGTTTTCAATGATTAGTTCACGGATCGGAGCAACTTTCGGTTTTTGTCCAATCAGCGTCAAGTCGGCATTGACCAGCTTGAATCCATTCGCTTCCATCATATTCAGGACTTGCTTTAGCATCAACCCGCTGTCGGCATTTTTATACGCCGGATCTGTATCGGGAAAAAACAGGCCGATATCTCCCAGGCCGAGAGCTCCCAGAATAGCATCGCTCAACGCGTGAAGTAACACGTCAGCATCTGAATGTCCCAATAAGCCATAAGGCAGTTTCAGATCAACGCCTCCCAGGATCATGTTACGTCCCGGTGCAAACACATGAAAGTCTATCCCCTGTCCTATACGCATAACAACCTCATATCCTCCGGTGTAGTAAGCTTTCGATTGGCATGATCGCCCGGAACGACTGCAACTGAAAAACCGGCCCGTTCAAGCGCTGAGGAATCATCTGTCATTCTCTCCCCGCTTGATATCGCTTGTTGATATGCTTTGACAAGATCACTCACGATGGCTCCCTGCGGAGTCTGAGCGGCCCAGTATTCAGAACGATCAGGTGTCTCGACCACCATACCATCAGCTACTATTTTCAGGGTGTCGCTGACAGGAACTGCCAGAACAAAAGGTTCACCCTGCCCGGCAGCTACGATCGCCCGGTCTAATGCATCAGCCGATAAGAACGGCCGGGCACCATCGTGGATCAATACGAAATCCGTTGGTTTTAATACAGTCAATCCGGATACGACGGAATCCTGACGTTCGTCCCCTCCTGTGACCAACCGAACCGGTAAATGTTGTACCCGGGAAACTATATCATCACTCGAAGTCACAACAACCACCTCGTCGATCGATCGATGATCCAGGAATTGCTCGATCACCGCTTCGATAACGGTCT
>JAAZLX010000137.1 GCA_012799095.1 Tissierellia bacterium | reverse complement strand
TCATCCTGCTGAGTGTATGGTTTCTGCTGGGCTTACCACTCGGACCCGGTGCGGTCATTCCCTATGGAGGTATATAAATGACCACTCGTGAAAGGATCGTACAGGCCAGTCGATCCAACGATCTGGATGGCATCCTGGTAACATCACCGGAAAATTTCTACTATGCTACCGGGGTCTCGCCTCACCAATTGAGTGTTTCGCGCATCCCAGGGTTTGCCTATGCTTTCCTTGATTTGAGACCCCAACAAAAAGATGCCATCATCACAATGGATTATGAAGCTCCGGCATTCAGCCATTTACATGATCGGTTGGAAGTCATTGCCTACGACACCTGGGTCGGAGTCAAAACAGAAACCGAATGGCGGTCCGGTCAGGATCTGACACATAAGACCCGTTTGCTTACCGCACTGGATCAGCTAAAAATTTTGATTGAACGCCGGGAGCTGACGAAGGCCCGTATCGGACTTGAGATGAAGAGCATTCCGGTCCACTACTATCAGTTGTTAAGTCAAGCGCTGCCGGAGATCGAATGGATCGATGTCTCCGACGATTTTATCCTTGCCCGCAGTGTCAAGACAGCTCCGGAAATCGAGTTATACCGTGATCTTTGCCGTGCCAGTGATGAAGCTCTGCTGGCGGTTTCCCGGCAGGTAGCCATCGGACGCAGCGAAACAGAACTGATTCAAATCTATCGTGAAACCTGTATGGCCAATGGTCATGTCCCCAGCAGCTGGAGTATGCTCGGCAGTGGACCTTATTCCTCCGTGCTGCAGCTGGCAACAGATAAGACGATCCGTGATGGCGATTGTGTGCGATTTGATGGCGGCTGTGAAGCCGGCTTTCAGTTCTATAAAACCGACTTTTCCCGGACCTGGATCATCGGACAAGCTGACCCGGAGTTGATTCAATTGAAACAGGTCCTAGTTGAGAGCCAGCGAAAAATGATCGATGCCATAAAGCCGGGTCTGCGATTTTCCGATCTTTTCCGGCTGGGTTATGAATCCGTCAAACAGCATGTGCCGAATTACACCCGAGGACATTTGGGTCACAGCATTTCCCTCGGACCACAAACAGCCGATGCTCCATTGATCTCCGCCACAGAAGACCGGCTGATCGAGCCGGGCATGATACTTTGTGTTGAAGTCCCATTCTATATGGCCGGATTCAACGGCTTTAATATTGAGGACATGGTGGTCGTGACCGAAGGGGGTTGTGACGTCCTGACCTATCGAACGCCCCACTATCTGCCAGGTGAAACAAGGTAAGCCTGAAAGATGAGTCAGAGATAAGTACCCACGAAAAATAAGGGCTGTTGCATTGCGAATGTAACAGCCCTTTTTTCGTATTTAACTCAAATCTCCTTGTTCAAAGACAGTCCGTAGGAAGCGGATTCGTTTGTCAACGCAATCTCGGACAATGGGACTCTCAAGTACGATATCAAAGCCGTGGATCGTACCTTTTGTCTGATGATATTCAACCGAAACACCGGCTTGCTTCAATCGCTCAGCAAAGAGTTTACCTTCGTCCCGCAGACAATCAAACTCGGCTGTTTCGATATAGGTCGGCGGCATACCCTCCAACGACCCGGCATCGAGTGGCGAAGCATATTCCTGCTTACCCCTGATCGGGCTCTGGATATATAATTTGTCGTATTTTTTGACATCCCGGCTGTTGCACATCGGTGTGTCATCAAATTGTTGCATCGACTCGGTTACTACACCTCGACCTGTCACGGGATATATCATCAGTTGACCACACGGCATGACCTGAGAATGGTCGCGTGCCATCAAACTGACGACCGCTGCCAACTGGCCACCGGCACTGTCTCCGCCTACCGCGACCCGGTTTGTATCGATCGAAAACTTCTTTGCATGACTTATCAGCCAGCAGTACGCGGCATAGCAGTCTTTGGGAGCTGTCGGAAACGGGTATCTCGGTGCCAGCCGGTAATCCACCAGGAGTACGTGACATCGAGCACCCGGACTGTATTCTCTGACCAGACTGTAATGATGGGGAGCAGCCGGGAAAACAAACCCTCCTCCATGATAATAAACCAGGCAGGGTGCATCATCACCTATACCGACGGGACTGTACAACAGTGCCTTGATCTTTTGGCCCTTGGCCACTGCAATCGTGACGTTGGTCACGGTCAGCTTATCAGAGGATGTTTCTTTTTTTTCGAGTGATCTGATCACTTTCTGCATGACCGGCAGGATCGCACGATGGATCGGCGGATTGGTATTGGCCCATCGTTTGAAATCGGGATGGATCGGATATTTGTTTTTCTTCATACTGCACCTTATTCGTAATAGTTTCCGTGTTCTGTTGTTTTGGTTTCATTCTAACAGCCAAGCATCGAAAATACCAATCGATGTCAATAATTGAGAATCTACCACTTTTTCCGAAAAATCCATCAACATTTGATGTATACTATTCATGAAAGAAGCTCCTTTTCTTGACTTGTTTTCTTTTACAAAAACAGTCTATCATGAATCGGTTTGCTTCTTTCTTTGTTGATTCAAATGACCTATAAAAAAACTTTACACTATCTCAATAATTGATGCCACAAACCATGATTCACTTTGTAACCCATCAGACGGAGCGATGTGATTTGAGAAAAGTGGTGTGGTTTGATTACTTGACTGTGAAAATAGCATATAATTAATTCAATCAAGCTAAAACAAACAATCACTCCCTATAGTCTGATCGATCACAATGACAGACTGAATTGTTATGGAGTCAACTATGAAAAGAAAACCGAATGTTATGCTGATATTTGTTGATGACCTGGGATATGGCGATGTATCGGCTTTCAATCCGGAGTCTAAGCTGCAGACAGTAAATATTGACCGATTGGCGAAACGGGGAATGCGTTTTACCGATTCCCATGCCACCTCGGCATTATGTACCCCGTCACGCTACGGTCTCCTGACGGGCCGTTACAATTGGCGATCCCGGCTAAAAAGCTTTGTCCTCCCCGGGGACTCCGAGACTTTGATCGAAAAAGATCGACGGACGATAGCCCATCTGTTAAAGGATGCAGGCTATCAAACGGCAGTCATCGGCAAATGGCATCTGGGTCTGGACTGGCAGCTTCTGGGATATAAGAATTATGACAGCTATCAAATCGATCCGGCCTGTCTGCCCGAGGAAAGCGAACCCCGCCAGGGCAGGGATGGTAATTTTGACATTGAGAGCCTGTGGCCCGGTATCGAAGGACTGGACATCGATTATGACAAACCGATCCTGTTCGGTCCCAACCAATACGGTTTTGATTACTTCTTCGGAACCTCTGCTTCTCTCGATCAACCTCCCTTTGTATATATTGAAAATGACCGTGTCCTGGAAAAGCCCGCTGTGATCACAGGTGTTCCTCGATTGGACCGCAATGAAAGCAACATGCAGCGTCAGTGGCAGATTGGTCCGGCAGCAGCCGAATTCAGCCATATCAAAGTGCCCGATGACATGCAGCAAAAGGTCCTTGAACTGATCGAAACGTATAGCAAGGCGGATGCCCCCTTTTTCATCTATTATCCCAACCACCTGGTGCACGGTCCTTTACTGCCCAACGCGGCTCATAAGGGTAAATCGGGTATCGGCATCTACGGAGACTTTGTCCTGCAGTTGGACACTTACGTCGGTGAGATCATCGACAAATTGGAAGAATTGGGAGAATTTGAAAATACCATTATCATCTTCACCAGTGACAACGGTGTCTCGGGCGTAGCCGGGATCGAGGATCTCCAAGCGCAGGGCCACCAGCCTAGCTATCACTTCCGCGGTATAAAATCTGATATCTGGGAAGGCGGTCATCGCGAACCGACTGTCATTACTTATCCTGCCATGATCCCTCCAGGCAGCACCTCAGATGCCATGATCTGTCATTCTGACATATATCGGTCCTTGGCGGAGCTTCTTGACGTCCGATTGAGTGACGAAGAAGCAGAGGATTCAGTTTCCAATCTGAGCCTGTGGCAGGGAGATGATCAACCCGTGCGACAGGACATCGTCCACAGTTCAGGCATTGGCGGATTCTCCATCCGGCGCGATTTCTGGAAACTCAATCTGGTCAGAGACGGCGGTGGCATGCAGATGATCGACCAGTTGCAGAAGAAACCCATAGACGACGATCTGTTCCAACCGACCGAACTATTCGACCTGCGTGATGATATTACGGAAAGTCATAATGTGATCGATCGACATCCCGAATTGGTTTCAGAACTGTGCCGATCTCTGACGGAATCGATTCGCAGCGGCCGTTCGACACCGGGGACTGAACAACCCTTCGCCCGCACACGCCATGACGGGACCTGGCCACAGATCAGCTGGAGCGAAGCCTGCGATGATATCATCGAGCCCAAAGCGTGATCCCGGCGATGTCCGGACCGGTACATTAAGGAGTCGCAATGCAGCATGTTACTTATTTGATCAAACTGGCATCGTCACTCTGCAACCTGGATTGCCAATACTGTTTTTATGCCGATGTCAGTTCCCGCCGCGAGATCAAGTCCCACGGGATCATGACCCGACAGACCATGGAAGCTGTCATTGACAGTATCTTTTCCGACCTGTCCACCGGTGATCAGCTCAACATTGCATTTCAAGGTGGTGAGCCGACCTTGGCCGGTCAGGGATTTTTTGAAGACTGGATATCATATACCGAAACGAAAGACCCTGCGGTCCATGTCAATTATTCTATCCAGACCAATGGGATCGTATTAGATGACACCTGGGTAGCTTTTTTAAAACAAAACCAATTTTTAGTCGGACTTTCGCTCGATGGTACGAAAAAACTTCACGATGCCAATCGCACGGACCATGAGTCCAAAGCCACTCATGACAGGGTGATGCAGTCATTGGACTTACTTAAAGAATATGATGTCCCAACCAATATCCTGACCGTTTTGACAAAAGATATGTCCCGCCAAGCAGATGACGTCATGGATTTTTTCCTGAAACATAGACTCGATGACATTCAATTCATCCCATGCCTTGACTCCCTGGACGGAAACGATTGCTCTCAGGCGCTGACTCCGGAGGACTTTGTCGTGTTTTACGACCAGGTGATGGCGCGATGGCTTGCAGAACTCCGCCGCGGTCACTGGATCCATATACAACTGATCGATGCGGTGATAGAGTTGTTGGCAAACGGACGTGAAGTCATCTGTGGTCTCAAAGGCGGCTGTCACATTCAGCAGGTCGTTGAGGCTGACGGCAGCGTTTACCCCTGTGATTTCTATGTGCTGGATGAATTCCGGATGGCTAACCTAACCAAAATGAGACCATCTCTTCTGCGCCAGGCCCCGGCTGCCCTAAACTTTTTAGCCGACCAACCTGCACTGGCCGACCGGTGTAAGACTTGCTCCTATCTTACAATTTGTCGGGGCGGCTGCAAGCGTATGAGAAACACGATTTACTTCAGTCAGACTGAAGATGTCTGTGGATATCAACTGTTTTTAGACCATCATTATCAAACGCTGCGGACAATAGCCCGACAGGTATGATCACTTGATAAAGAAAAAAGGCACCTTGATCGGTGCCTTGAGTTCGCTTTTTGCCCTGACTAATTTGTTACATGTACATCCAGCTTGGGATAAGGAATGGACAGGTTTTCTTCATCAAAACGCTGTTTGACTTTCTCTATCACATCAAAATTGACCGGCCAATAGTCCGCAGCGTTCACCCACACCCGGACGGTATAGATAATAGCGCTGTCAGCATGTTCAGACATTCGGACAAACGGTTCCGGTGTTTTTAGTGCCAGGGGATGGTTCTCAACTACTTCAGTCAGCACTTGGATCACCTTGGCGGTTTCAGCCTCATAGGCTGCACGGAATGTTAAGTCTACTCGTCTGATCGCTTTTTCTGAATAATTGACGATACTCTCGTTAGCCAGATTTCCATTAGGGATACGGACGACTTTGTTGTCGACCGTTACCAGGTCGGTATACAACAGCTGAATCGCCTCGACTGTACCCATAAATCCTGCCGTTTCAATAAAATCACCGACTTTAAACGGTCTGGTGACTAATATCAGCACACCCCCGGCAAAATTAGACAAAGATCCTTGAAACGCCAGACCGATCGCCAGCCCGACAGCACCTAACATTGCAACAAATGAGGTGGTTTCAATTCCCAGGATCCCAATGATCGCGACAATCAATAACAGCTTTAACAATACACTCGAGATGGATTTGATGTAGGGCTTTAATGTCGGATCCACCTTCTTTTTATCTAGCATGTCCCCAATTATTTTTGTGATACATTTGATGACAAACAGACCGATGACCAGCACGATGATGGCATATAAAATGCTTGTTGCAATCGGTAGAGCAAGACTTACTAAATTAACCAAAAGAACCTCCTTACGATAAGTACCATTTTTTCTGTTATACAGCTTCCATCCACTACAAAAAAATAAAAGCACGATGAAACAACTTGCTATCGTTTTGCCTTTTTTTGATGACAATTGATTTGCAATAAGAATAGATAATACAAGTATTATATCACACAAAAAATGCCGGTCACGGCAAAGGTGATCGGCTGTCCTTATTTATAAAAAGATGTGAAACCCATCTCAGCTGCTGTTCATGCTTATTCAAATCTGAATGTTCTTTATTATCACGATAACCCCCAATGCCGCCACATAGAAGGTAGCCAGCCAATACATCCAGGGCAATTTCTTTGCATAAAGATAGATCAGTACCGGGATCATAACTACTGCTCCGATCCCCAGAATGATAGCATCGGCCTGTTGATGGAAAGCAATCCCGATGCTAACTAACAATGCCATCAAAGGAAGAGTCAGAAATGTTGCCCGAAGCGTATGTTTCAATTGTGAGTGATTGCTGAAATACTTTAACCCTAAATATGTCAACAGTCCAATGCCGGTGTATCCCAACAGACGAGCTAGGATGCCCGGGGGGTCAGTGTCTGACTGGCCGGACATCTGCATCGTAGTATTGACGATCAGTGCAAACAATAGAAACGCCAAATTGAATAACAGATATCCGCCGACTACGATCATGATGATGGAAATCACTATGGCAACGATGCTTTTTCCTTTCATGATGTCCCTCCAAAGAAATTATATGAGAATTTTGCTGATCCTGATTGGATCACGTGTGATACTTGAAATCGATCGTATCAACCGGCTAATATCGTATCGAGCAATTCTTTCGTTTCCTGTAAACTGAACGACACATAGATCCTGCGATTATCCTTATCTAGTATCCGATAATGCCGGGAGAAGATGTTTTGTTGTATTCGAAACGAGGTTTCGTCAACAATTGTTTTCCACCAGACTTTGCCTCCCCATGTCTTTGGATAATCGACATTGACATCCTTAAATGCCAGGGCAATGATGATCCCGGACAGGTCTCCACCGACAGCATCGCGCAGAATGGTACTGTCTGAAAAAATACTGGCCAGGGCAACCGCATTGGTCCAACCCAGACTGATCCGGCTTTTTTCGATTTCGATCAGCGTCTTTTTGGATATACCTAATATCACCGCCATCTTGTCCTGTGTCAGTCCGTATTCGGTTCGGATGAGCTTGATTTTTTCGTCCATTAGTTGGATAAATTGTTTTCTTTCCATAAATCCTCTCTTAATACACTTCCTACTTAGTGTAATTATACACTTTTTGTTCAAAATATTCAATAATATTGGAGTAATCATCCATCGAAAAAACTGCTGATCCACCACCTGGTCAGCAGTTCTCTTCATATGAAGGTTCAAAGCGCATTGTTAACCGATTTTAGAAGCGCCATCACTTCATTGTCCTCTACCTGCCTGAAATCAATATAATACGCTCCGACAGCTCCTAAGTAATGACGCTCAATGTCAAGCGAAACCAACTCATCGACCATCAGCTTCAATTTTTCAGCGGTATCATACGGTGTCACGGGTACTGCCACCACGACCTGTTTCGGTTTGCGCATTGTTATCTCTTTAATGGCTGCCATCAT
>JAAZLX010000136.1 GCA_012799095.1 Tissierellia bacterium | reverse complement strand
TTGTTAGTCGAGCCCCAGGAAAGACTTGAGATAGCCAGACAAATTGCGGAAGAGGAAGGCTACTCCATGATCCATCCCTTTGATCAGGCAGATGTTATTGCCGGTCAGGGAACGATCGGTCTGGAAATATTAGATCAGTTTCCCGAAGTCAAGAACGTGTTTGTTCCCATGGGTGGCGGTGGTTTGATCAGTGGTATTGCCAGCGCGATCAAAGCCTTGCAACCGGAAGTAAAGGTCATTGGACTTGAAACAGCAGCTGTACCGAAGTTTTCCCAAAACATGAAGAATGTGATCCCGGTGGCTGTTTCAGAAAAACCCAGTATTGCCGATGCATTGCTTTCAAATAAACCAGGTAAACTACCTTTGGAACTAGTCAAAAAACACGTCGATCAAATCATATCGGTCGAAGAAGAGCCGTTAAGAGATGGTTTTCGATTATTGATCGAAGAAGGCCGGATAATCGCCGAGCCATCGTCGGCTATTGGTATTGGCGCAGTATTACAAGGCACGCTCAATGACTTGAATCTGGCCAACAGTGTATTTGTCATCAGCGGAGGAAACATATCACCACAGGACATTTGGTCCATCCTGAAATAGAGTTAAATAAAAGGCGATTCAGTTCTTATCACTGGATCGCTTTTTTTCTTGAACATTCAATTTTAAAACCTATTGGTATGGTCTATTCCAGTTTGGCCGCCGCTTGTCTTAGCTGGTCTGACCGATCGGTCTTCTCCCATGGCAGATCGAGATCGGAGCGGCCAAAGTGACCATAAGCAGCTGTTTGACGATAGATCGGCCGTCGCAGATCCAGCATCTCGATGATGCCGGATGGTGTGAGATCAAAATGTTCCATCATCAGCTGCTCCAACTGCTCATTGGATAACTTACCTGAGCCAAAGGTATCGACATAGATTGAAGTTGGATGAGCCACACCGATAGCATAGCTCAGCCCGATCTCGACCCGGCTGGCCAGACCTGCCGCTACCAAATTCTTGGCGACATAACGGGCAGCATAAGCAGCTGACCGGTCTACCTTGGTCGGGTCTTTTCCTGAGAGTGCACCGCCGCCCTGTCGAGCCATGCCGCCATATGTGTCAACGATCAACTTGCGCCCTGTTAGACCGGTATCCGCCTGAGGTCCGCCCATAACAAAGCGACCTGTCGGGTTCACCCAAATTTTGGTTTGCACATCTACCAGCAGTCCTTCAACCACCGGGTCGATGACATAGGCTCGAATATCTTCTTCCAGTTGTTGCTGACTAATTGATTCATGGTGCTGGGCCGAAACTACGATGGTATCGATTCGAACCGGTGTTTGATCATCATACTCCAGGGTGACTTGTGTCTTTCCATCAGGTCGCAGATAACCCAAAGTGCCGTCTTTGCGAACATCGGCCAATCGTTTGGCCAACTTGTGAGCTAAAATGATCGGCAAAGGCATCAATTCCGGTGTTTCATCACAGGCGTAACCAAACATCATCCCCTGATCACCGGCCCCGAGGCCGTTTTTGTCTCCATGTTTGGCTTCTTGTGAATGATCGACGCCCAGAGCAATATCACTCGATTGTTCATCGATCGTGACGATGACCCCACATGTGTCACCGTCAAAACCATATTTGGCTCGGGTGTAACCGATATCCTTGATGGTTTCACGGGCGATCTTTGAAATATCAACATACGTTTCAGTTGTGATTTCTCCGGCAACCAATACCAGCCCGGTCGTCACCAAACATTCGCAAGCCACCCGGGCTTGTGGATCCTTTTGGTAAATAGCATCCAAAATCGCATCGGAAATCTGATCACACACTTTGTCGGGATGTCCCTCAGTGACTGATTCACTGGTAAAAAAATGTCTCATAGTTCTCCTCCAAAAAAAAATTGAGCCCACTAGGCTCAGAAATTATCCTTATAACCTTATCTTCCAGCTTTCGCTGTAGGAATTAGCACCGACTCTATCATCGGTTGCCGGGCATCGCTGGGCCTATTCCCTCCGCCGCTCTTAATAAGGACAGTCACAGTATATCAGTAATAAGGGTGAAATGTAAAGCAAAATAGGCGGAGCAATGTTTAATCACGGTGTGATTGTGACCATTTCTCATACGTATAGCGACCCTTGTTTAAGGTCGATCTACCGTATTGGATCGCTTCCACCGGGCAGGTATGAAGACACTTTAAACACATCTGACAGGTCGACTTGACCCATACCGGTTTCCCGTCCACCATCTCGATCGAATGGACAGGACATTCGTCGGCACACATTGAACAAGAGATACATTGTTCCTGCACATAGAACGGTTTGGTTGTCCTGGCAAACCGTTGAAACATCGTTCCGGCAAACGAGCCAAAATATTGTGCAAACCGGCCTTTGTTGATCCGTTCGACCCGGAGTCCCTGTCGGATATCTTCGGCGATTTGATCAACTTGACCTCGAGCGGCCAAAATCTTTGCCGTCTGTTCCAGCTCAGGGTCAACATCAAACCCGATGACATAATTGTTGGGCATGGCGATCGAATAAGCCCCGTCCAGCCGAACTTCTCGCTTCAACCGGTCGATTGCCCGGCCGACATTGTCTCCGCAGGTCACCACCAGATAGAGTGATTGATGGCTTTGCAGATTTAGATTTCGCATAAAATCCATCACGATTTCCGGCACCAGCCAGGAATAAATCGGGCAGACCACAACGATGGTCTTATCCAGCGAGAGTTGTTCTACCTCTACCAGGTTCATCACCTTGTCGTCCAGCTCGTGAGCCAGCTTTTCGGCGACATATTGACTGTTCCCGGTACCGCTAAAATAATATATCATCTATACTCCTGAGAGGCGGATAATGATGGTGGCCCAGATGGGGATCGTTATCAAACTCAAAATAGTGCTGATGATCACCAACCGGGTGGCTTCACGAAAGTCTTTCTTATAGTAACTGGCCAAAATAGCACCATATGTTGCAATCGGTGTCGCCATCAGCATCACCGGTACCGCCAGTTTTAAGCCGCGCAGACCGATCAGCCAATAGACTGCCAGCGCGAGCGCCGGAACGAGGACCAAGCGATAAGCCGAGATCATAAACGGTTTAATATCGTTGATCATGTCTTTCAAGTGAACCTCAGCCAGCATCATCCCAACCACAATCATTGAAAGAGGTGTGGCTGTCCGACCGACCAGTTCGATCCCGTTCGCCAACACCTCAGGCCAACGGAAATTCAACAGAAAAAGAATCAAACCGGTTGCCAATGCCACCAGGTTGGGGGTGATCAAGTTCTTAAAGCTTATTTTACCTTTTTGAAAGACCCATACACCATAGGTCCAAATGAATGTTTCAAAACCAATGTTAAAAATAGCAGTATAAAAGACTGCCTCTGCACCGAACAGTCCGGCGATCAGAGGATATCCCATAAAACCGACATTGCTGAACACCATCCCAAACTGATAGGCCGGCAACTTGTCCGGCGGTAGTTTTGATCGCTTGGCATATAAAACAGATAACAATGTCATCACGATATATGTCCCGACAGACATTCCCAATACTGCCAGACTGTTGATCAAAATCTGCCGGTCAAAGTCAAAGTTCATATTATGCAAAATAAAAAGCGGCAGTGCCAGATTGATGACATATGAAGTCAGCGGTCCCCGTATGTCAGCCGATAAAAGTTTGGTTTTCTGAGCGACATAGCCCAATCCGATCATGAAAAATAAAATCAGTACCGGTTGCAAAACAACCATATTCACCTCATCATATGAATGATGCCGAAGAATCCTCCGGCATCATTTTGACAGTCCGATCTTACCGGACGAGTAATTGACCTAGGTATCTAAGAGTTCGTTCAGTTCAAACTCTGACTCTCTTAAGTTAAAGTTGGCTCTCTGGATGCTATCCCCCGTGACTCCGACATAGATCTTCAGTTTGGGCTCTGTACCGCTGGGGCGCATCGCGACCCAATAATCATCCTCAAAGATCCATTTGACACTATTTTCTTTGGGAAGACCGGTCTCATCCGTCAAGTAGTCGATCTTACGAACCAGTGGTTTCCCATGAAGAGAAGCCAGCCCCTGTTGTCTGAACTGATCCATCATCTGACCGATCTTGGCTTGCCCTTCACTACCTTCAAGTGTTAACACGATTTGATCTTCTAAGTAATAACCGGTTCGCTCAAAGATAGCATACAATTTATCTAGTAAGGTCTGACCCTCTGCTTTGGCAGCGATCGCCATCTCACAAATCAAACAGGCAGCATTGATAGCATCTTTATCCCGGACATGAGGGAAATTGAGATAGCCATAACTTTCTTCAAAACCGAGCAGGAAAGGATTGCCCTGATTCATTTGTTCACCGATATACTTAAATCCTGTCAAAGTGCGAATGACCGGTTGAGCATAATCTTCAGCGATCCTATCCACGATCTGACTCGATACGATCGTCGTGATGATTTCACCGCGATAACCCTTTTGGACCAGATAGTCGAGCATGATCGCCCCCATCTGATTGCCATCGATCAAGACATAATCGTCACCTTGTCGAACCATGGCTCCGATACGATCAGCATCGGGATCGGTCGCGATCAACAGATCGGCCCCGACTTCATCACCCAGATCACGTGCCTTGTCAAACACAGCCGGGTCTTCCGGATTTGGCACCGACACTTCAGGGAAATCGCCATCCGGTTCAAATTGGGATTCTACAGGATAAATATCTTTGACACCAAAACCTTCCAGAGCCCGGACAACTCCCCGTCCACCGGATCCATGTAATGGAGTAAAGACGACCTTCAAGTTCGAGGCCTTTTCACGTATGGTGGGATCTTTTATGGCTTGTTGAATCATATCATCATAAGCCCCGGTAACATCTTCCGGCGTCCATTCGATCTTTCGTTGCATCAACAGATTTTCAAATGATTGAACCTTAACGGCAAAAATATCGTCGACCTGATCATAATAATTCAAGATGACATCGGCCTCTTCTTGCAACACCTGTCTGCCAGTGCTGTGATAAACTTTGTAACCATTATAATCTTTCGGGTTATGTGAAGCTGTGATCACAATGCCGGCAGTCGCTTTGAGATAACGGACGGCAAATGACAGTTCCGGTGTGCTCGTTACTGAAGCAAACAAGAATACCTTGACGCCTTGCGAAGCAAGTGTGGCAGCTGCTTCGCGGGAAAACTCAACAGAATTATGACGCGAGTCAAACGCAATCACGATACTTGGTTCATTTGATTGGTCCAAACAGTATTTGGCAACCGCTTGGCTGACCCGTCGAATCGTGTATTTATGAAGCCTGTTAGGGCCTACTCCCATCTTCCCCCGAATGCCGGCAGTTCCGAATGACAGATCGGTGTAAAAAGAATTCTCCCGTTCGGCATCAGACAGACCGGTCAGCTTGGCCTTGTATGCCTCATCATATCCCGGGTTATTTAATTCCAGTTCATAACGCTCCCGGCTATCCATCATTACCTCCTAACAGTTGAGACGTAATTGTCCCGATGATCTCTAGTGAGTCGCTCCAATTGAGCCGTACCGTTTTTGCTAAAAACAGATTGAGTCGTTCGATCAAACCGATATGCACTTCAGGTTCGTGACCCGTGAGTGTTCGTTTAATTTCTTTTTCAAAGTCTTGGAAGTCAAGAATTCGATAGCGTTCAATTCCCTGCTCAATCGCATAGCGCTCAAACAATTCCAGGCCTATCTCTTCGTAACCCTTATGTCGCAGATCGAGTATCTTTTCCAAGGCAGGAATGAAGATCTCAAATAAGTAGCGTTTAGGATGAGTGACATCGTTTTCCCCCAGGCTGTGGGCTAACTGAATGATCCTGTCATCGCTCAGGCCGGTAAACAGTTGGAAAAAATAGTCTTCCGGGACATGATTCAGGTAGTAACGCTGTCCTTTTAGCCCTTTCACCTGACGTAAGGTGTCAAAATATCCCATGCGGATATTTTCATGAATCCGTTCTTTATTGATCAGCAATCCGGGCCCCAGAGACACCGATGGTGAGATGACCGTCATCGGAACATCTCGCTCAAGCGATTGATGGCGTCCCATCGCCATCGTTCGGATAATGTAGACATGCTCCATTTCACCCGCACGTAAAAGCAGATCAAGCGGCAGGTTATTAGCGAAACCACCATCCAAAAATAACCGCTTGTCGGCTTTAAAAACTGGCAAGTAGGCGCTGGCAATGATATATTCCACCAACTCCCCTTCGGGGATCTCTGGCAGGAGCAATTCCCTGGCTTTATAATCCTGCAAATCAACTGTCACTAAGCCAAATTCAACCTTACCTTGGCGCAGTGCCTGTTCATTGATATTTTCTTCTAGTAGTTTTCGCAGTGGTGTGATGTCAAATCCACCGCTACGCAACGTATCGGTCAGAACCCGTCCGTAATCAGCCAACTGCTTCGGAGAAAAATCCTGTATGCTTAAGTAATTATAGATAACTTCTGAGGCCTCGATCACTTGTCGTGGCTCGATGTTCATGTAAAGATCCTTCAGCAAATCAAATTGACCGACGGCCAGCATAGCACCATTGATCGCTCCGATCGATGTGCCTGTTATCACATCAAACGAAATTCCTTGCTCCAACAGCGCCTGAATCGCGCCAATCTGATATGCGCCGCGGGTACCGCCGCCTTCGAGAACCAGACCAATCATACCGTCACCTCATTTCATATATTTATACCACATTTCTCGACTGTGGGAACAAGTCTCCCGTGCTATTTCATGCAGTTTTAACCTATTGAAAAGCAGAGATGATCATCTCTGCTCGGATAACTTATTGGAATGTTCGTCACTGGGAATTCTCGTATTGGATTATTCCCGCCAGATCTTGGCACCGACTCCCTGGAGTTTTTTCTCGATCGAGACGAAGCCACGGTTGATATGATCCGGTTCGTAGATTTCCGTTCGCCCGGCAGCTACCAGACCGGCAATCACCAAAGCAGCTCCGGCTCTCAGATCAGTCGCTTTGACCTGAGCTCCTTCCAGCTCCTTGACCCCTTGGATCAAAGCAGACGATCCGTCGAGTTTGATATTGGCCCCCATCCGCATCAGTTCATTGACATGCATAAAACGGTTTTCGAAGATGGTCTCTTTAACAACGCTCATACCATCAGATAAGGCTAAAAGAACCATAAATTGGGCCTGCATGTCAGTCGGAAACCCGGGATAAGGCAATGTAGTGATATCGACTTTATGATAGCCATCAGTCGCATCAACCAAAATCGAGTCATCGTATTCTGTTAGTTTGATCCCGGCTTCATCCAGTTTGGAGATGACCGGGC
>JAAZLX010000135.1 GCA_012799095.1 Tissierellia bacterium | reverse complement strand
CAGACGCTGCGACTTTTGAACGGTATCGATATCCAATATAGCCAGGCCTTCCATCTTACCCCGGTTGGTCTCATAGAAATGACCCAGCAGCTGGTAGCCGCCGCAGATCGCCAGTACTACACCGCCGTTTTCGATATAGGCTTGAAAATCATGTTTGATGGTGTGCATCTTTTTCGAAACGATCTGCTGTTCCCGGTCTGATCCACCGCCTAACACGACAATATCCAGTTGATTAAAATCAATCTCATCCTGAAGTTGAAAATTACTCACCTGGACATCAAGACCGCGCCACTCCAACCTGCGCTGAAGGGCTCGGACATTGCCCAGATCACCATATAGATTCAACAGATCGGGAAATAAATGACCGATGATCATTGTGTCCTCCTGGCCAGTGATGTCAGATACTCATAGGCGGTATCAAGCAGTGTGTAATTGACCAGGACGTAGCCTACCTCAGGTTCGTCAGCCAACAGTTGATCGATCGCTTTTGTCAGTTGAGGTACATAGTGTGACTCGATCCCATCGTATTTCAACCGCAGCGCCATGTCAGCTCCGCGGGCTCCGGTGGTAATGATGTCCCGGACATCGGTCTGTTTCAACCGGTCAACGGCTACATCCCACAGCCAGGAGACATCCCGGCCGTCCGGTTCATTGTCATTGATGCCGATCAACACCTTTTCCGCTGTATCATCGCCCAAGAGAGACTGGATGTTCTGATTGAAGCCGGCCGGATTTTTGGCCAGGTTGAGGATCAACCGGGTATTACCAATGACAAACTCCTGGTTTCGCCCCGCCCTGGGTTTAAATTGGTTGAGCTGGCGGGCGAGATCGTCCCGTCGAAGATCGAGGATATCCATCGCGGCGATCACGGCTGCCATATTGTAGATATTATAAAAACCGCGATACGGCACCGCAAAAGCCTGACCGTTGACGTGAAATTTCAATCCGTCGCTCAGGTCGACATCCGTTATTTTATAATCGATATCGGGCCGTTGAAAGCCACAGGAACAGCGAAAATGCCCCAGTTGGGAAAAGTGATAGAAGTCATAGTGCAGTTTCTGATCGCACATCGGGCAATACGTCGCTTCCCGGGTTTCATCGGCCAGATGATCCAGGACAGGCTCCTCGACCCCAAAGGTATCATAGGGCCGGCCTGATTTTTCCGCCAATGCAACACACAGCGCGTCGTCACCATTGACTAACAGTTTCATGTCCGGTTTGTGACTGATCGCTTCCAACAGAAAATTGACTGTGGTATCGATTTCACCATAACGATCAAGCTGATCGCGAAACAGATTGGTGATGATCATCAGATCGACCGGCAGATCCCGGATGGTATAGCGGGACCAGGCTTCATCACTTTCCATAAAAGCCAGATCCGCCTTGATCTTTCCTCCGCGACTGGCCAGGATAAAGCTTCCGGTGATCCCGTCGCGCTGATTGGCTCCGGTCCGATTGACCACGACCTGATAACCGTTTTGTTCAGTCACATCCGCCAGTAGATTATTTACTGTCGTCTTGCCGTTGGTGCCGCAGACCATGACTGTGTGCTGTTTTACCTGAGCACTCAGATCACGCAAAATACCCGGAGACAGGCGCAAGCCGATCGTTCCGGGTAGATTTTGTCCTTGTTTTCCGATCAGACGACTCATTCGGGAGGCCGTTTTCGCCACCCCAATGGCCATTAAGTGTCTCAGGTTCATTATTCCTTCAGTCCGTTCAGCGGCTGCAGATTCAATAAGGCATGGATCTCTTCATAGGCCTGGGTGATCCGCTGCCGGGTGGCATCATCCACCAGGTCAGCGTGCTTGCCGCCCTCGATAAAGTCTTCTGTCAGATACGTTTGATAGTGATACAGCTCCCAACCGTCGAGCGTATAATATCCATTGGGCGTGCGATTGACCCAGGTGACATGTGGCACGATAGATTCGATGATGACCGGTCCATCACCTGTTTTGGTCAGGTTGACCTCGGTGATCGTCCCCCGCTCGGTCCAAATATTGTCCAGGGTCTCCAACCGTTGATTGGAGATCAGATTGCCCATGGAATAAAGGATAAATTTATCATAGCCGTCTTTTTGCACGATCTCGGTCGGTTGTACTACGTGGGGATGGTTGCCATAAATCACATCAGCCCCCCACTCGATCATCTGGTGATACGTATCGATCTGCTCCTGATTCGGCTCCAGGGCATATTCTACGCCCATCTGAGGCATGACGATGGTGACATCGGCAATTTCCTCTGCCCGCTCCAGTTCAGCCCGCATCTTGTCCATATTCAGATCTTTCATGTGGGCGTCATACTGTTCCTGGGTCAGATTACCCTCCATCCCGTTAAAACCGTAGGCATAGCCCAATAAGGCGATCTTGATGCCATTGACTTCCTTGACCAGGATGTCTTCTCCGTCAGTGGTGACACCAAAGACATCGAGCCCGGCATCACGGAAGATCTGGGCTGTGCTGATCAGTCCGGACAGCTGCGAATCCAGGATATGATTGTGGGCCAGGGTAATGGCATCATACCCGGCATCGGCGATCGCCGGAACAACTTCAGGCGGGGCATTGAACAAGGGATATCCCGCCAAAGGAAAATCAGGCGAGATGGTGCCCTCGAAATTGCCCAATGCCAGATCGGCTGTTTGGATCAGCGGTTTGATATATTCATAGTTTTCATGGAAGTCATAATCATCGGTGTCCGGACGATAACCGCTCATGTAAACCAGATCATGATACAGCATATCACCGCTGGCCATGACCTTGACTTGATAGACGGTGTCATCATCTGCCGGTTCAGGGGTCTCTTCCACTTCCTCTGCGGCCGGTGCTTCCTCCGGTTGATCGGTTTCAGGCGTCTCAGCTACCGGATCATCGCCATTTCGGTTTTCCACAAATACCAAGCCGACGATCAGAAATATAATGATCAGTACCATTGCTATTAATCGCATCTTTTTCCCCTCCATCTAGTCCCCATTTTAGCATTATTCGGCCTGACTTTCCACAGAAGAAGAAAAAGCCCGACTAGCGGGCTTCGTAGCGACAGACTTTTTCGATATAATCCGATGTCATCAACTGGAGCAGTCCGGCATAACTCATGGTAAAGGTCAAGATATCTCCCACCTGATAATCACCGTATTTCAAATCGACGATCGTGTGGTCGGAACTGGCTCCCATGAATTCTACCGGCTGATTCGGCACCAGATAATCGAATACAACATCCTGTTTACCAAAGGCCAAAATACCCCGCAGCATCATGCCACGGTCCTGATGAGTCGGGACGGCACCAAAGGCATCTCGACCGATGACGCCCCAGGGAAGTGACGGTTTTTCTTTGACCTCGATCAACTCGGCCTCAAGGGTAAAGGCATCGTGATGCATTCCGGGCAAGCGATTGTTTAAAGAACTGTCGTGGCCTAGAACGATCGCTTCGCCGATCCGGAGCATATTGATGTCCTTTGGTACTTTATCCTCATCCAGCAGGTAGAGCGAAGATGTGTTTCCCCCGCTGATGATAGGTACTTTGTAGTCAAGATGCTGCTCCAGTCTGGCGTGACAGTCGACCAGTTGGGACAGGTTCTCATGAGTCGGCAGCACGCCACCATAACAGGTGAGATTCGTGCCAATGCCCTCAAAACGGGCTCGTTTCAGGGGCGGAAGATCCTGCAGGAACTGATCCAGCTGTTCGACCAGTACACCTTCGCGCAGATCCCCCAGATCGATCATCAATATCAAGCCGTAGTCTTTGTCCAGCCGGACAGCCGCTTCATCCAGTGCCTGGATGACCGCCAATTCAGATACCAGAGCCTGGTCCGACCCCTTGACCACCCGCTCGATCTGTGACAGCATCGGCAGGCGCAGCAGCAGTTTTTTTACCGGAAGATCGAGTTGTTCCAGGTTTTCCATCCGGGAATCACTGATCGTTTCGATTCCGTGTTCGATATAAAGTTGGATCAGTTCCGGCATCGATCGAAACACCTTTGTCACCGGGACTACATTTATGCCGTGTTTTTCCAGTCGTTGCTTGATAAAGCCGATATTATGGCTTAACTTGGGCATGTCAATCACTAGTCTGGGATACATCATTACCTCCGCTCAGGCCTAGGGTTTGTTTCAGCAGTTGGAGCGCACCGGCTTTGTGAGTCATCGACAATACACCCAGCGATGCCATGATATAGTCATGGTCGATCAATACTTTGACCCCTTCACCGGGTAGCAGCTTGTTGCCCGGATTGGATAGCGGTATGGCTTCAAGGATCCTGTCCGTTTTGGGCAGACGGGTCAATGCCCCTCCGGTGCCGATGATGGTATGGATATTGGTCAGATCTTTTCCCATGGCGACACTTTTTTTACCGCCGGTGTAGTAGAAGTCCTTCAGACCACCGCTATGGCGGTGAGTCGACACGATAGCAGCCACCTCTGTCAGGGCATACACCAGCCGCATTTGTTCATCAGTTTCAGGAATTGCATGATACCGGTCCAGCAGTTGGCTCAAATCGTCTTCTGTCAGATCGGCTTTTTTCAACAGTTCTTTTTGATCGATCAATTGAAGTAGATTTGTCCGGTTGAGGAATAAACCCAGATCGCCTTCGACTGTCCGTTTGCTGGTCGGTTCCGGTGCGATCTGCATCCGTGTGATCTCTTCACTGCCTTCGGTCACCGAATGGACATCGGTAGTAGCCCCGCCGACATCGATCGTCATGACATCGCCCAGTTCTTCGGCGATCAGTTCCGTAGCCAACATGACAGAGCCCGGTGTCGGTATGATCTTCGAATCGATCATGTTGCGTATCTTTTCCATCCCCTTGGCATGAATAATGTGTTCTTCGAATACCTGCTGAATGACTTTTCTGGTCGGCAGGACATTGAGCTCATCGATCGAAGGATAGACATTTTCCACCACAAAAAGATGCTCCGACTGGCCCGCCTGTTCGAACATCAGTTTGATCTCCGCCTGATTTTCAATATTGCCGGCATAGATCACCGGGATATTGAGGCCCAGGCTCAGGATCATCTCGGCATTGGACAGCGCTGTGTCTCTTTCACCGTAATCGACTCCGCCGGCAATCAAAATGATATTTGGGTTGATGTCCTTTACCTTGGTCAGATCCGTTTGGCGCATCCGTCCCGAGGTGATCATTCTGATATTGGCACCGGCCCCGAGGGCGGCTTCTCTGGCCGCTTTGACAGTCATGTCATGGACCAGACCGTGAACGGTCATTTTGAGTCCACCGGCAGCCGACGAAGTCGCCAACATCGAGGTATAAGGACCATGAATGCCGGTCTTTCTTTCCAGATCATCGATCGCCTGCTGCAATCCGATCGTGACATCGCCGGCTTCGACACTGGTGGCGGCCTGACCGCCGCCGACAAAAACTGGACTGT
>JAAZLX010000134.1 GCA_012799095.1 Tissierellia bacterium | reverse complement strand
TAGATCGAGCAGGTTTCCCTGATCGGTGTCCATTCCAAATCTGGCTGTATCCTGGGCAATCAAAATCAATTCTTTGATGCCTTTGGAAGCCACTTCCTCTGCCTCTCGCACCAGACTGTCGATCGAGCGGGAACGAAAACGTCCGCGCAACTGAGGAATGATGCAGTAGCTGCAGAAATTATCACAGCCTTCGGCAATTTTAAGGTAGCTGTAACTCGGCGATGATGCCAGAGGAAAATGGAGCCCGGTTTCCGGAGCATCGCGTTGATCGAGATAGACTCGTCGAATGGGATGATGGATGATTTCGGCCAGTTCTTCCAAATAGCCGGTGCCGATAAACAGATCGACCTCTGGTAATTCGTGTTCGAGCACGGTCTGATAGCGCTGGGTCAGACAACCCATCATGATCAGCATTTGAGCAGACTGTTGTTTGTAGTCTGCCAGCTCCAGTATGCGTTCAATACTCTCTTCAACTGCAGCCTGAATAAAGCCGCAGGTGTTCAAAAGAATGATTTCGGCCTGATCCAGTGGGACTGATATAAAACCCTGTGCATGCAAATAACGTTCGATCCGGTCAGAATCGACCTGATTTTTCGAGCAACCCAGGGTTTCAAGATAGATGGTTGATAATGTTTTTAATTTGTTCAATTGCTTCTTCTCTGGTTTCAAAATGACATTTAAGTATATAATCATTGTCTTGCTGTTTCAGCGATCGTTGATACAGCGGATCATAGTAGTGTTCCATCAGATAGCGGATGACCGGTTCGAAATCTTCCTGTTCGATGGATCGTTTCAACTCTTCGGTCACGGCGGTCGAAAGTCTGACCTTTAATTGATCGATCGCCTCTTTGAGTTGCGGCAGGTGAACCTTCCATTCCGGATGATAGTCCTCCAGGATAGTTGTTACCCGGTTTTCCATTGAAGTCGATAGTAGGATGTGCTTGGCATGCGCTATCGAGCGATAGAGTGAATCAGGCAGATGAAGCCGCCCGATTTTTCGACTCTCCCGTTCTGACAAAACGATCGAGGGCAACTCGAGCAACTGGTGGAACAAGACATTTTCAAATTGTTTCTGAGATGGTTGGTCACCGGAAAAAGCGATGTGGCCAAATACACTCCCGGCGTGATGGGCCAGATCTTCCAAATCCAGTATACCGTATCCCTCGCCTTCGAGCGCCTGTAAAATCTTAGTTTTTCCAACGCCGGTATTGCCCTGTAACACGACAAAAGTCCGGCGCCGGACTTCTTCAGCCATCCGGCGCAGGACAAGTTCACGATAGGCTTTATAGCCACCATCAATGATACAGACATCACGTCCAAAAGCCTGCAGCAAATGGGCAATCGACTGAGAACGCATCCCTCCCCGGTCGCAGTAGAGGATCAAACGCCCCGGTAACTGGTCCAATCTCCGGTAGATTTCACCCAGCACCGGATGGGTCAACTCCAGACCGCGTGTTATTGCGGCTTCCTTTCCCATCTGACGATAAACGGTACCGACTTCTTTGTGAGAATAATCATCCAGAATGGGCACATTGATGGCCTGTGGGATGTGGCTGTGTTGAAATTCTTTGGGCGAGCGCACATCAATAATATGATCGTTGGTTGCTATCGCTTCTTCGGGACTACATTTGTTCATTATCCTCGCCATAACTGTCGATCAGTACATCACGCGGTTTTGAACCTTGAGGCGGTCCGACAATACCGCGCTCTTCCATCATATCGACTAAACGGCCGGCCCGGTTATAGCCGATCCGGAAGCGCCGCTGCAACATGCTGGCTGATGCCTGTTTCATATCGATCACCAGGCGGATGGCGTCTTCGAGCAGTTCATCTTCAAACTGATCAAATTCGACCGCACTCGGCTTGTTCAGGATGTCTTCATCATATTCAACTTCGATTTCCTGTTTTTTGACACTTTCAACTACAGCGGAAATTTCCGCCTCCGAGATAAATGCCCCCTGGACCCGGCGTGGCCGGTTGGTTTCGATCGGCAGGTATAACATATCACCTTTACCGAGCAGTTTTTCCGCCCCGCTCATATCGAGTATGGTTCGTGAGTCGATTTGGGATGAAACGGCAAAGCTGATCCGCGACGGGATATTTGCCTTGATCAGCCCCGTGATGACATCGACCGAAGGTCTTTGGGTGGCGACGATCAAATGGATACCGGCTGCCCGGGCCATTTGAGCCAGGCGGGCAATCGCATCTTCCACCTGATTGGGTGCCACCATCATCAGATCGGATAATTCATCGATCATAATGACGATCTTAGGCAGATGTTCCTGAGGAAATTTTTGATTATAGCTTTCGACGTCCTTGCTGCCTGCTGAGGCAAACAGTTCATACCGTCTTGTCATCTCGTTGACTGCCCAGCCCAATGCGATGGCTGCCTTTTTCGGGTCCGTCACGACCGGCAGGATGAGATGCGGGATGCCGTTATAGACATTCAATTCAACTACTTTGGGGTCGATCATCAGCAGCTTGACTTCCTCCGGAGAAGAATTGAACAGAATGCTGGTGACAATCGTATGCATGCAGACCGATTTACCGGAGCCGGTCGTTCCGGCGATCAACAGATGGGGCATCTTGGTCAGATCAGGCACGATCGGATTGCCGGATATATCTTTACCCAGGGCGATTTTCAACAGGCTTTTATTGTCTTTGAATTCTCTGGTATCGATGATGTCACGGACATGGACCATAGTGGCAACTTCGTTCGGGACTTCGATCCCGACTGCCACCTTACCGGGTACAGCTGCTACCCGAACCTGTGATACGGCAAGATTTAAAGCCAAATCATCACTCAGTCCGACGACTTTAGATATTTTCGTACCCGGCTCGAGTTCAATTTCAAATCGATTGATGATCGGGCCCCGGCTGATTTCCACCACTTTGGCTTTGACCCCGAAATGGAATAGGATCTCCTCCAGTCTGGCGGCAGTATCAAGTATCCGTTTTTTCTGATTTTCCTGATTCCCTTTCGGAATGACAGCCTGCTTCAGCAATGAAATCGAAGGTTTGCGATAGGCCTTGGCTTTGGTATTGAGCCCTTTGGCGATATCGCTTTCCAATTTCTGAGTTTCTTCGGGATTCGGGGGTTCGACTTTTTTCGCCGGTGTATCCTGCACTACTGTCTCACCGGATTGAGGCTTGATTTGTTCAGCATCCGGTTGGGAAGTGACTTCCTCTGTTTTATTTTCAAAATCTCGCGAAAAATCATTCATGGTGATCTTACGCTGATGGACCGGTACGGTTTCAGGGACACGCTCTGATTGCGATACGCCAACGGGAATGACCTTTGACTCCTTTTCCTGCTGATTCAACTGAAGCTGCATCCGCTTGAAATCCCGTTTTTCTTTTACGTTAGCCCGATACAGCGTGAAGTCCTCTCGGATATCCTTCAACTTGACATTGAGCAAAAGAATCAAGCCGATCAGGGATGAGAAGATCGTTATGACCGTCAGACCGGTAATCCCGATAGCCCTATTGAGTCCGGCCGTCAGGATATCTCCGATCAATCCGCTGCTGCTGAGTGTTTGACCGGAAGCGAAGGATTGTTTCAGAAAACTGTCACCGGCTGCATTGGCCTGGATCGTGTCGATATGGACCAGTCCGAAGATCAACAGCAGGCCCAGACTGGCAAAGATCAGTCCGGATATCATGCGGGTAC
>JAAZLX010000133.1 GCA_012799095.1 Tissierellia bacterium | reverse complement strand
GAATGAGTGGACCACGATGTCGGCAAATCGCATGGCACTGAGCTCATCATCGATCAGCTTGAGATGGGAACCGTGGCTCTCATCGACAACGATCGTAATGCCAGTCTCAACTAAAAACTCAAATACATCGTCTTCGATCACCTCACCATAAAAACTCGGTGTGGTAAGGACAACACCTTTGGTGTTTTCGTTGACCAGTGCCTTGAGTCGTTCCAGCATATTTTCATCGGGATAAATATACACCGGCTTGATCCCGAGTAAAAACACCCCGTCATAGACTGAAATATGCGAGTTTCGCATGATGATGACTTCATCACCTTTATTGAAGGCGGTGGAGAGCGCACCCAATACTGCTCCGGTGGCACCATTGACCGATATAAAGGAGTGGGATGCCCCAAAAGTGTCGGCGATCAGCCGCATGGTGTCTAATATAATGTCCTTGGGATTGAACAAATTGTCCGTCCCGGAAATTTCTGTCAAATCATACTTGTATATATCCTGCTCGATCCTGCCTTTATGTCCCGGCATCTGGAATGGAGCCAGGTTTTCGGCAATCACTTTGTCGATGCCCCAGACTAACTTCATCTATATTCCTCCTGTATTGTTTGTTACCCGATGATTATACCATTATTGTTTTCAATTGCTACCACTTAGAAAAATAACCGGAAATCTCTATGTTATAATTGACTTGTGAACGCGTTATCAAAGGAGAAGAGTATGTTATCAAATCGTGCCAAAGCCCTAAACCCGTCGATTACGTTAGGCATATCAGCTCGTGTCAAAGCCATGAAAGCAGACGGTATTCCGGTCATCAACCTCTCGATCGGCGAGCCTGATTTTGTCACGCCCGATTGTGCCAAAGCCGGTGCTCTGTATGCCATCGAAAACAATTTGACCAAGTACGATGCCGCCTCGGGTAATCTCGGCCTGCGTCAGGAGATCTGCCGCAAGCTAAAGAAGGAAAACGACCTTGATTACACCCCGGATCAAATCGTTGTGTCGAGCGGTGCCAAGCATTCCATCACCAATGCGATCATGGCAACGGTCAATGAGGGTGAAGAAGTATTGATCCCTGTCCCCTATTGGGTCAGCTATCCCGAAATCGTCGAACTTCTTGGTGCCAAGGCAGTCTTGGTAGAGACCAAAAAAGAAAACGGTTTTCTATTGACGGTCGACGACCTGGCAGGTCACATCAATGACAAAACCAGGATGGTCATTCTGACCAATCCATCCAATCCGACCGGTAATGTATTTAGCCAAGACCAGTTGAGGGAGCTATGTCAGTTTTTTGTTGATAAAGGCATCCTGATCCTGGCTGATGAAATCTATGAGCGCATCGTCTACGATCAGTCCTTTACCTCAATCGCGGCTCTATCAGACGAGATCAAACAAAACACCATCGTAGTCAACGGCCTGAGCAAGAGCTCTTCCATGACCGGATGGCGCATCGGATATACGGCGACCGATACAGCAATTGCCAAAGCCATGGGTTCGATCCAGTCCCACCTGACATCCCATCCCTCAACAGTCTCGATGCAGGCGGCCAAATACGCCCTGAGAGATTGTGCCGAAGCTGTCGAGATGATGCGTAGGACTTATCAGGAGCGCCGGGATTATATCGTCGATTTCTTTGAAAAAGAACTGCCCGAACTCGGTTTTGTGCCGCCCAAAGGAGCATTCTACGTCTTTGCTGATATATCCGTGTTACGGGATCGACTCGATGGGGAAAGCCTGTCGCTCAAAGTCTGTGATGACATGCTCGACCGCGAAGTAGCTTTTGTCCCGGGGATCGGTTTTGGTGCAGATGACTTTATCCGCATCAGTTACGCTGCCAGCATGGAAGACATCAAAGAAGGCTTGGTCCGACTCCAAACCTACGTCCATGATACGTTGAAATGAAAATTATCAAAATAGAACAACAACCGGTAAAATACCTTAAAACCTTTCGGATCGTTTATCAGGATCGATTTGACAAGCAGCAGGTCTGGGAGATGGTGTCTCGCCAGGACATGAGCCGGTTGGAAGACGAAATCCATCATAGCGCTGTCTATACTGACGGGGCCATGATCGTGGCTTACAACCCGGAGAAGACAGAAGTCGTAATGATAAAAGAATACCGGCCTATCGCCGGTGGCTACATCTATGCCTTCCCGGCCGGCCTGATCGATGAAGGTGAATCGATCGAAACCACCTCCACCAGAGAATTTAAAGAAGAAACCGGCCTCGACTTTCATTATGAAGGGGCTGATGGACCGAGATATACTTCAGTGGGGCTGACGAATGAACGGGTCCATACCATCTATGGCACGTTTTCCGGTACCATCAGTCAGGAGTTTCTTGACGGTTCAGAAGATATAGAAGCATTGATCGTCGATCGGACCGAAGCCATCAGGCTGTTGAAAGAAGAAGAAGTCCCGATCCGTTCGGCCTTTATCCTGATGAAATTGTTCGATTTGCCCTTGTTTTAGTCTGCCGGGAGGATGCAATGAGTCAAGCGTTGATCTATGAAAAGATGTCATTCGACGGTCAAAATTTGGCCGGCCGGGATCTTTCTCACAGCCAATTTCTTCATTGCACCTTTCGTGGAACAAATCTGACCGGTGTCGATTTTGAAGCAGCTGACCTGCGCTGGAGCGATTTCACTGCGGCCAACCTGACCGGGACAAACTTTTATGCCGCGATGTTGGAGGGAACGATCCTGGACGATGTCATCACCGATGACACGACCCGCTGGTTAAAACTGTATTGTCCTGAGACCGGACCATTCATCGGATATAAGAAGGGTTTCAATCACTGTCTGATACAGCTGTTGATCCCGGCCGATGCCAAGCGCAGTTCAGCCACCAGAAATTCCTGTCGTTGCAGTAAAGCCAAGGTATTGGCAATTTATGACCCGCTCACGCTTGAACGATACCGTGAGGCTCAGTCGTATGCTGATCCCGACTTCATTTATCGGGTCGGTCAATGGATCGAACCGGACAAGTACACTGAAGATCGCTTTATCGATTCGACCCATGGCATCCATTTCTGGATGAGTCGAGAGGAAGCCCTGGGATACCTGTAAGGAGAATTATGGATACGAAAATCATCGGCATAGCAGGTGGATCCGCCTCCGGAAAATCATCCATCGTCAAAATCTTAAAAGATGAGTTGGGTGATAAAGCCCAGGTGATCCTGCTGGATTCTTACTATCGCAGCTTTGATGAACTCAGCTTTGAAGATCGTACCAAATTGAATTTTGACCACCCTGACAGCTTTGAAGCCGACCGTCTGGTGCGCGATCTATTGGAGTTGAAAAACGGTCAGGCGATCGATATGCCCATCTATGATTATGTCGCTTATGAAAGAAAAAAGGAAACCACCCGGATATCGCCTCATCAGGTGATCCTGGTGGAAGGGCTGTTGGTCCTCTACTATCCTGATCTGAGACAACTGTTTGATCTCAAAGTCTATGTCGCGACCGATTCGGATGAACGACTGATCCGGCGGATCAAACGCGATACCATCAAACGGGGACGAACGCTTGAGTCTGTTTTGGGACAATACCAGGATACGGTCAAGCCGATGCACGAGCAGTTTGTCGAACCGTCAAAAAAACACGCCGATATCATCATCCCGACCGGAGCCAGAAACCAACGTGGTGTCGGATTGTTGTTAAATTTTGCCCGACAATTGGTTGATTAATCATTGGCAAAAGCCGAGCAAGGAACTTGTGTTATAAATAGTAAACATCCGACTGCGAAGTCGGATGTTTTGGTTAGATCATCAGTTAGATCAGAAGTTTGACCGCCTGATACGGTGGTTCCTCTTCGTTTCGCCACACCAGAGATGGCAGCGGTGATTCTTCCTCTTGGTCAGCTTTACCAAGGATCAGCTTGGTTTCTTCCAGAGGATATGGTGTATCATCCCAGCGACAGAATTCGATCGTGCGGACGGTCACCTCTTTCGGGGTATTGGACGGACCGGTCGGTACGATCACGCGGTCCCCCACCTGTATATCCATGTCATACGTCAGATAATGATAGATCTTATCGTAGTCTCTGAATTCGACGCCGCAGTATTTGACCTCACCCGGTTTGATCGCCCGGTTAAAATCATCCAGTGACAGCGCTCGACCGAATCCCAGGGTGTTCATCAGTTTTTTCATTTGATCGACAACCGCCTGCCAGCCGGACTCAGGCATATGCGCCCGATCATACTGACCGCTTCGCTCCCATACGGTATCATCGACCAGTTCTGCCTTGATATGGTACCTGGGCTGATCCGGATCAGAGATCGTATCGTCCCAATCGGTCTGACCGATCAGTCGGCCGACTTCACTCAAAACATCATCCAGCATTGCTATCAGGTAACGGTCCTGAAGTTGATACGTCATGGTTTGAACAACACAATCGTCCAGCTGAGTTACGACTTCCAGACTGTTTTCGTCCAGTCGGATGGTGTCACGCCCATTCGGTGAAGCCATATCGAAGGTAAACCGGATGACATCACTCACCGGTTCGATTTTCTGTTGACGATCCAATTGTGTCAATCGCTTCAGCCAGTTATCGATTGCTCCGTCCGACACCAAATCATCAAGCAGGCCAGGACTGAAATGGTCTGCCCGCAGGCTGCCCATGATCAAGGCCAGTATCGTGTCTGAATCCAATTCGGCGGCGTCTGTCTGACGCAGGGTGGCTTCGGTCCATTCCAGACCTTTCTCCTGCAAGATCTCCTGATATTGACTGAGGTCGATCAAGGGATGGTTCATGGCATAGTGATAAAACTCCCGGACAAAGTGACTGCTCTCTCGATCATCGTCTAATTTACCCTGATATTTGGTCAAAAGGCGAAAAGACAGGGGATCGATCGACGGCTGTTGGTTCTTCCAGCGACGGATCAACTTGCGACCGGATTGATTGACCAATCGACGAACATTGCGCTCGACATCATCACTCAAACCATAATATGCTTCTGCCAGTGTTCCCATGGCCGAAGCCAATTCCTCGGAGGGTCGGGCAGTTTCCACCGCCCGCCAGATGGCCGTTTCAAAATCATTCGAACTGAAAAATCCGGCCAACAGTCTGACCCTGGGATGATCCAGATCATACCCGGGACGGTAGATCTCAAAATACTCGTCCTCGATCCCTTGCAGTATAGTTTCTTTGGTCTCGCCTTGTCCGGCCCAAAACGTGGCCATTGCTAACGCGGTCGAGGTATATCTATCCCGGGGGGAAAGCGCATGCAACATCTGTTTGACTTCAAGCTCTGACCGGGCGATCCGGCCGATCAGGCTGATCTCGGTCATACCCAGCATAGGATAGGCTTTACTGGTCAGCTCGGCTCGCAGGATCTCCGGTTCATCACGGTGTCTCAGTAACAACTGACCGAACTCAATAATTAAGCGTCCGCTGTCAGTACATTGAGCCGGGGGATCGAACATTCCCCCGATCTGTGAATCGTCATCCGGTTTCTGATAAAGAAATCTAGACCCGGCAATGTTGCCGCATAGAGCTCCCAGCATTGTTTACCTCGCTTTAATAGTCGTGTCGTCCTTCCATCGCCTTCAGTAGAGTGATCTCATCAGCAAATTCGAGGTCTCCACCGATCGGGACCCCGTGAGCAATCCGGGTTATTTT
>JAAZLX010000022.1 GCA_012799095.1 Tissierellia bacterium | reverse complement strand
ATAAAGGCTATTGATAAGGAACTAAAAGGAAGTGGCAACATAGAAAGTCTTACTGAAGATGTAGTAGGTAAATATATCAAGACAATATATATCTCAGGTAAAGGTATAGAAAAAATAGAATATTGTTAGTACAATGGAAGGAGATCAATTAATTATGGTCTCCTTTTTCCTATAAAGTTTTTAAGAAAAAATAGTATCATTCCCTTGACACGATAGGGGGTGGGCAAGACGATTATTTCAGCCTTTGACTATAAGCGATTTCGAAAGGAAAATGCTGGAGCGAAGTTATTATTTGTTGCTCATCGCCAGGAGATCCTATTTCAGAGTGTGGCACGCTTTCGAGAAATATTAAAAGATCCCAATTTTGGGGAAATTCAAACGAGACGCTATCAAGCTGCCTCTATTGATCATCTGTTTATTACCATTCAATCGATTGGTTCCAGGGAACTGATAAAAAAGACTGCTCCGGATTTTTATGATTATATTATCGTGGATGAGTTTCATCGTGCGGCGGCTGATTCCTATCAGGATTTATTGGAATATTATCAACCGAAGATACTCCTGGGATTAACCGCTACTCCTGAACGGATGGATGGCAAAGATATCTTTAAGTATTTTCATCAGCGAATTGCCAGCGAAATGCGCTTGCCTGAAGCCATAGAAAAGCGCTTATTAGTACCATTTGATTATTTTTGCATTGATGATGACAGTGTCGACTTAAGACAGGTAACTTGGGTCAATGGCGGCTATAATGAGTCAGAGTTATACAATATATATCAACGAGTGAACCAACGCCGGATTCAAACCATAGCTCGCTCTCTAAAACACTATTTAACTGAACTCGATCAGATGAAAGCATTAGGCTTTTGTGTGACGGTCGATCATGCTGAATTGATGAGCCGATCATTTCAGGAGCTTGGTATACCGGCAATTAGCGTAACATCTAAAACAGATGAACAGACAAGAGCCCAAGCGATCAGCCGACTGTCTTCAGGTGAAATCAAGATCATATTTACCGTTGATGTGTACAATGAAGGAATTGACATTCCTGAAGTCAATACGGTGTTGTTTTTGAGACCGACTCAAAGTTTGACAGTGTTTCTACAACAACTTGGTCGGGGGTTACGCACTTTTCCTGGAAAAGAACAGCTCACGGTGTTGGACTTTGTTGCTCAAGCTCATGAGAACTACAGCTTTGAAGATAAGTTTCGCAGTTTGCTCTATCGTTCCAACCGAACACTTCATGACAGCATAAAAGAGAATAATTTAGCCTTACCCAGTGGATGCCATTTTCAGATGGAGAAGGTGGCCAGAAGCATCATTTTGGAGAATATTCGCAAATCGGTGATCAACTTAAATCTGCTGCGACGCCGTTTAGATGCTTTCGAACAAGCAACCGGTAACACTCCTACATTAGAATCTTTCCTAGAATATTATCAAATGTCCATCCTTGATTTTTACGGCAACAATCGATCTTTTTCAGCGTTATATCATAAAAAACCACTGCAAAAGACCATTACGCGACGACTTAAAAATCTCATAACGCTAAATGCTTGGCATTTGATCGATGCGGGTTTGGATTTCTTTCGTGATGGGAATGGTTTTAAGACAGAACGCGAGCTTGCTGTTTATTATTATTCCTTTTATGATCGACCGCCTGCTAAAGCAGGCTATACTGATATGACCAAAGCATTAGAAGTCATTCGACAGTTGCCGGACGAAAGACAAGAGATCGTCTCCATTCTCGAGTATCAGAAACTTCATATTTCATTCGTTTCGGATGAAATTGAATTGAACGTCAATGCTCCGCTTGAAGTTGGTGCGACTTATACCAGAAATCAAATATTAGCTGCGGTTGGCTACTTTGATCAAACCTTAATGCCGGCATTTCGTGAAGGAGTGTTACATTTAGAAGCTGAAAAAACAGACCTTTTCTTTGTTACACTAAATAAGTCGGAAAAAGATTACTCTGAGGCAACGATGTATGAAGATTATTATATCTCGGAAGAATTGTTTCATTGGCAATCTCAAAATAACGTAAAACGCGACAGCGCGGTGGCAGAACGCTATCGAAAACATCAACAGAATGATCATGATATCTTGATGTTTGTACGGGAGAATAGAAAATTGGGGTCGATCACCAGTCCATATAAGTTTATCGGCAAAATAGACTATCAGGACGATCATGGCACGCAACCGGTCAGTTTTGTGTGGAAAATAAGCTGATCTTTCAGCATCGGAGTTGTCAATGGATATCTTTAAACGAAAGCCTATCGCTATTATTGCCGCTATCATGGCATCCTTTTTATGGGGGAGTGCATTCCCTCTCCTCAAAATAACCTATCAGGTTTTTAATGTACCGGGAACCGATATTCCCACCAAACTACTCTTAGCCGGCTTACGCTTCTTTGGAGCCGGTTTGATTGTATTGTTACTGAAGCGTCTGTTTCGTATTCGAACAGCTCGTCCGACCGGTCGTGATTGGAAGTTGGCTGCTGTATTAGGACTTTTGGGTATCACGGTACAGTACTTTTTCTTTTATGTTGGAATCGGTAACACGACCGCTTCGAAAAGTGCTATTTTGCAGTCCTCTTCCAGCTTTATGATTTTGATCATCTCAACAATGATCCTGCGGATAGAAAAACTTCGACCGATCCATGTGGTCAGCTTGGTGCTTGGCTTTGCCGGTGTGATCATTGCCAATCTGGGTAACGGATTCAATCTGGACTTTCGTATT
>JAAZLX010000021.1 GCA_012799095.1 Tissierellia bacterium | reverse complement strand
TCTTGTTCGTAACAACATATACCCAAAGATCGTCTCATATCATCGATTTCATTCGATCGAACCGGTTCACATGCGTTTCGCTACGTTAAGACCCTGAGTGTTTCTATCCGGTTCTTCTCAACCTTCTCGACTTTAAAGGTGATGCCTTCTATAATTATGACTTCCCCTTCTTCAGGTAATCCGCCCATTTCACCCAGAACAAATCCGCCGATCGAGTCAAAATCTTCACTTTCGATGTGGACGCCGATCATATCGTTGACCAGTTCGATCCGGGTCGCTCCGTCGACAATGTATTCATCTTCTTTGACCACTTCAATCTCAAAATCATGCAGATCATACTCATCAGCGATATCGCCGACGATTTCTTCCACCAGGTCCTCCATCGTTACAACGCCTGAAGTCCCACCGTACTCGTCGAGCACAATGGCGATCGGGATGTGTTTTTGGCGCATGTCTTCAAATAATTCAGCAGTCCGTTTGAATTCATACGTCAGATAAGGTTCCCGCATAACATCGGCCAAGACAAAGTTTTCCGGTGTGACCCGGTTTAGAATCAGATCTTTGATATAGATCACACCGATTATATTATCCGGCGTATCCTGATAAACCGGGATCCGGGAGTATTGTTCTGATTGGAATGAGTTAACCACATCATCATAGGAAGCTTCGTGATTGATGGCTATCATGTCGGTTCTGGGCGTCATAACGTCTTTTGCCTGTGAATCACCAAAGGCAAACACATTGTGGATCATTTTGCGCTCGTCGCCCTCAAGAACACCCTCTTCATGTGACACATTGACCATGGTTTTCAGTTCTTCCTGCGTAATAAACGGTTGATGAGTCAATTCGGTTTTGCCGCCGAACAACCCGATCACCCCGTTAGTGCCGAACATGATGATTCTGGTTATCGGTCCGAAAAACCAGACGACCGGCTTCAGTATCGGAGCCAAACGCAGACTGGCTTTTTCGGAATTGGCGGCCGCAATACTTTTCGGTGTGATCTCACTAAACACAAGGATCAATAATGTCATCACCCCAGTAGCAATGACAGCCCCGCTCGCAGGAAAATATTTGGTAAAAAATAAAGTCGCAATTGCTGATGCTCGAATATTGACCAGGTTGTTTCCAACCAAAATAGAACCAAGAAATCGATTTGGATTTTCGATCAAACGGCCTATCGTATCAGCATGACGTACTTTTTCTTCCTGCATATGACGCAACCGAATTTTGCTCAATGACATCATTGCAGTTTCTGATGCGGAAAAGAAAGCTGATAGCATTAATAAGACAATTAATAATGCTATCTGTCCAAAGTCGCTAGAGTCCAATGTAGGTTTCACTCCTTTTTTGATTTGTTCGATTATTCGAGGAATTATTATTGGTATTTTTGTCCTTTGGGATAACTTGTTCCTGGTCGATCCGAACCCGGTCAACTCGCAAGTTCGCCATCTCGAGCACTGTAACAATTACATTCTCATACTCAAAACTGTCGCCTTCTTGTGGGTAGCCTTCAATCATTTCGATACACCAGCCACCAACAGTGTCGGAATCAAACTCAAACTCGTCTTCATCCCACTCCATTAGATCGATCAGATCTGATAGACTCATGTCACCGTCCAATTCATACGAGTTTTCACTCAATTGCTGGACTTCATGATAGATCTCATCGTCCTCATCCCAAATTTCACCTACCAGGGTTTCCATGATATCTTCGATCGTAACGATCCCGATGCACCCTCCATAATCGTCAGTCACGATTCCCAAATGGATCTGTGATTGACGCAGCTTTTCTAGTGCATTGGGCAACCTGGTGGTTTTATACAGGTATATCGGTGAACGGAGCAGATCACGCAGATCGAGGTCCGGTTTATCGATAATGTCGCGGTAAAAATGATTCAGGTAGAGAATACCGACGATATTGTCCATCGTTTTCTCATACATCGGAATGCGGGTGTAAGGTGATGCCTGAATCTGTTCAATGATTTCATCCCGCTCATCATCCAAATCGACCGCGTACATATCGACCCGGGGTATCAAGATCTCATTGACGGTTCTTTCCGTAAAATCCAGGGCTGAGCTCAGGATATTCCTACGGCTCTCATCAATAATACCCTCTAATTCGACGGTGTCCAACAAGTTGACCAATTCCTCTTCGACCGCTTCTGACTGTTCTTCCCGGTCCAAACTTTCACCTTGAAATCGGCCTCTCATTATTTTGATGATCGGCTCGGTGATCAACAGAACGGGTGCGAATAGTTTCATTAATAAACGGAGCGGTCTGGCAGCAAACAATGCTGCATTGAGCGAATGTCTCTTGGCAATGATCTTGGGTGTCGTTTCTCCAAAGATCAATATTGCGATCGTCATAGCCAATGCCGCCACCGTTGTAGCTTTTTCACCATAAGTCGTGATCGCCAGATAGGTCGCAACCGTCGAAGCCGCTATGTTGACCAGGTTATTGCCGATCAAAATTGTAGTCAGGGCTCTTTCAAAGTGTGAATAGATGTAATACGCCACCTTAGCCCGTTTGTCTTCTCCATCGACCATGGTCTCTAAGCGAACCCGGTTGATCGAGGAATAAGCGATTTCTGACGAGCTGAAAAAGGCCGACAATAGAATGAGTCCAATAATAGTCAAGATATAATTCACAACCGGCCTCCTGCATCATCGATCTGATCCGGAGGGCAATACTCCAAAAGCAAGTTGCGTATACGGCGTTTGTCCATGTTCAAAATGGTGACTACCAGATCTTTATAAACCATACGGTCACCCTCATGAGGAATACGGGCCATGGTTTCATAGACCCAGGTGCTCAAGGTGTCATGAGCAATTTGATCGACGTCGGAATCTTCCATTCCAATCAATTCAAAAACTTCTTCTACCAGCATGGAAGCATCCGCTTCATACTTGTATTGTTCGACCTGTCTAAAATATTCAACTGCAATATCGTCCTCATCCCAGATCTCACCGACCAGTTCTTCTAAAATATCTTCCACTGTGACGACGCCGACGACTCCGCCGAAGGTGTTGGTCACGACCGCCAGATTTACCTTCTGACGGCTCATTTCAGGCAGTAATTCATCAATATGAGTACTATGGAATACAAACAAGGGCGGATCTAGAAAATCGTGAATATTGGCCGGTTTTCCCAGCTTAAAGCTGGCCCGTAAGTATTTTCTGATCTGTAAAACACCGATGATCTCATCGATCGAGCCATTGTACACCGGAATTCGGGAGTGTTTGCTGTTTTTGATGGTATCAAAAATGGTCTGCTCATCATCGTTGCAATCGACCGCCATGATGTCGGTTCTTACTGTCTTGATATTGTCAACCAGTTTATCGCCAAATTTGAGTGCGGTATGCACCCAGTCTCCTTTTTCGTCTTCCATAGCACCTTCGTCTTTGATCGACTCGATGATACTATAAAATTCTTCTTCAGTTACTGTGGCTTTTTTTTCATCATTGAAGAGACGCGAAAACAGGTTACCTATTGCCGAAAGCAACACGGAAACCGGTTTAAAGAGAAACATCAAAATAGATAGTGAAGGAGAGACGAATACAGAAAACCGCTCACTGTATGCTTTGGCCAGTGTCTTAGGCAACATCTCGCTGATAAAAAATACAATGATCGTAATACCGATCGTCACATATACCAGAGACCCGGAACCCCAGAGTCTGGTCGCCATCAATGTAGCTACTGATGCAGTAAACACATGAGCAATATTATTGCCTATCAAAATCGTGCTGATGGCTTTGTCAAAGTGAGACAGAATATAGAGTGTCTTCGCAGCGTTTTTATCACCTTTGTCTGCTCTGATCTTAAGTCTCGATTGGCTAACAGAAGCCAACGCAATCTCAGAAGCCGCGAAGTATGCACCTAACACAATAAAAAAAACTAGCAGTAGGTACAACCACCACCCAACGTCATCCATGGGGAATAAAAACCTCCTTCAGGTTAAAGAATTAATCAAAGTCAGTAAAAGTGTAACGGAAAGCAGCCTGATTGTCAATTGGTCGATGATGCAGGACATAGCTTGCCAAAATTCATTCTACGCTATTTTTACTATGCAAAAATGTTTCGAACGTTGCCAACTCCTGTTCCAGGGCTTGGGAAGGAATCACTGCTCCGTCTTCCCACCAGATTTGCTTGATCCGGAATGTACCGTTATTGGTTCGTTCCGGTTCCAAACGACCGATCAATCGATTGCCATGAACAATCGGCAGGACATAATAACCCCACTGTCTTTTGACTGCCGGAACATAAACTTCCCAGCGGTAATAAAAATCAAAGATATCTTCGATCAATTGTCGATCCCAAAGAAAATTATCCAATGGTGCCAGCAGACGAAGTTCCTCCCCTGACGGTGACAAATTTTCTATCCATTGGATTTGATCGGTCGGTATCAGAAAATATCCCGCAACTGTCTTGACTTTGACTTGTGAAATCAATTCCCGTTCCAATAATCGTTCCAGGGCCGGATCACGGGATCGATGATCCCAGACAAAATGACCCAGCCAGGCATCGGTTCGTTTCGGTCGAATCAAACCGGTTGCTTGGATCCGGCGATAAATGTACCAATCAAGAAAGTCATCATCAGTTGATTTATTTGGCGGACTCTGAGTCAGGCGATAGATTTTTTGGGTGTTTTTCCGGTCAACAATTTCCGCCTGACCGCGATGAAATAAATAATCCAGCGGCTGAAACGATCCATATGTCTGGTCAAGTTCTTTTGTCAATTGACTCTTTTTCAATCTTTCTCCTGAGCGGAGGCGATCGAGAACATAATCGATGACCGATTCAAACCGGTCTCCCAGTTGCTGTCTTGCCTGATGTTCCATTGCCGATGCGTGACGTAGTGACACCGGTGTCATCATTTCCCTGCCATCGACCGGGTAGCTGCTCATCATTTTATCCCAGCCATCCATCAACCAACGCTCATGATAGAGCCAGTCATTCAAATCGGAAGGATGAAAATCATTGATCCTTGCTTTTAACACCAACTCAGCATTGCGTCCGACAACTTTCAATGGATCATATTGAATGGTCCGCAGGCGGTAAAAGACTTGCTTGGCTTGAGATTTGTGACACCTTTGGTCCAGCATATGATATTGGACAAGGTAGTCTCTGGCTTGTTCAAGTGACATTGTGTACATATCCGCCTCCGATTTCATTATATAACGAGAAACCGCCCCGGAAAGGGCGGCTTCTCGAAACATAGAAGGATTTATACGAAAAAACTTACTTAGCGGGCATATACGATGGTATTGGCCCGACGAGACACAGCGTCGCCATAGAAGCCCTTATTGATCAGGATCTTTTGTAAATCGAGATCATCAAAGGATATTTCAAGTCGTTTCAACCAGGACATATCTTGGATCAATATGTCTTTGTGCAGAATAAACCGCCAAACACCATCTCTGTCCGTTGTTGCGTACTTCTTCTTTAGAGATCTGATTTTCAGTCCGCCCGACATGATATTGTAGAGTGAGTAAATGTTTTGTGGTGACACCGTGCAGAACAAATGGCGAAACCCTTTGTTTTCAGCGTGTTTCATGGCAACATCGAGCGTGATCCCCTGGAGACGATTTCCTCGATAATCAGGATGCACCACAGTGCTCTCAAGTACTACCACCTGATCGAGGTCGATCGGCAGATTGACATCATGGGCCAGGTTGTGTTCGCTATCTCCCGGTGTACTGATATATCGTGAGGCAATCATTTCATTGTTTTTATTTAAGACACCAAAAAGTGCGCCTCCATTTTTGAGCATAGCTTCAATTTCATCGGCACTGTCACGGACGAACCAGGACTTGTGGACCATATCTTTATGCACGCGTTCTTGCAATTCTACTACTTCTTCAACATAATCAAGTCCCAGCTGGACTACTTTATAATCTTCTTTCGTCTTGACCAAACGGCCAGCATGTAATACATTCATCATTCACTCCTATACCTCTTTCTCTCTATTCCATGGTGACAACTCACCTAATTCTATCAGGTTGTCATGCTCTATAGCTATTATACCCTGACAACTTACATTTGTAAAGCAAGTTGTCATATTATTTTTCATCCGTCTATCGACTGTTTTAGTGAAACTAAAAAGCCTCCGGAAAAAGGTCCATTCCAGAGGCAATCTCAGTGTATTCGAGCTTATAAATACTTTTTCTCCAGTTGCTTGGCCGCCGGACTGGAAGCTATCCCTCCCAGGGCTGTTTCTCGTAGGGCTTCCGGCAACATTTTTCCAACCCGATACATCGCATCGACCACCTGGTCGAAGGGTACAAGTGATTCGATCCCGGCCATAGCCAGATCAGCACTGACAAAGGCATTGACCAAACCGGATGCATTTCTCAATGAGCATGGAAATTCAACAAACCCGGCAATCGGGTCACACACCAGTCCCATAATATGGATCAATGCCATACCGGCGGCGTGAAAGCACTGCTCGGGACTGCCCCCCATCAGCTCGG
>JAAZLX010000132.1 GCA_012799095.1 Tissierellia bacterium | reverse complement strand
CCAGGATGACTTTTTCACCATTTTGGGCGGCTGCGGTGGCAGCTTCAGCGGTGAAGTAGACCTTACCACTGGCAGCCCCGGGTGAAGCGGCCAGACCCTTACCAATCACAGTGGCTTGCTCGAGGGCTTCGGGGTCAAAGTTCGGGTGCAGGACCTGATCGAGTTGATCGGGTTCGATGCGCATGACAGCTTCGTCCTTGGTGATGAGGCCGGCTTCTTCGAGCTCGACCGCCACGCGAAGAGCGGCTGTTGCGGTTCGTTTTCCATTACGGGTCTGCAGGATGTAGAGCTTGCCTTTTTCAATGGTAAATTCTATGTCCTGCATATCTCGGTAATGATGTTCCAATTTTTCTGATAGATCCATAAATTCTTCATAGATACCGGGGTTGATATCATTCAGGTGTTCGATCGACAGCGGGGTTCGGATGCCGGCGACAACGTCTTCGCCTTGAGCATTCATCAAGAATTCGCCCAGCATGACGTTTTCACCAGTCGCAGGATCGCGGGTAAAGGCAACACCGGTGCCGCAGTCATCGCCCATGTTTCCAAACACCATCGATTGGACATTGACAGCGGTACCGAGATCATGCGGAATATGATAATTGTTACGATAAATCCGGGCCCTTTCATTGTCCCAACTGCGGAATACAGCCGTTACGGCCTGGATCAGTTGGTCTTTTGGGTCTTGAGGAAAATCGTGACCATCGGCAGTTTTGTAGATGGATTTAAACCGATCGACCACTTCTTGCAGATCCTCAGCGCTTAAGTGGGTGTCTTCCTCTACACCTTTGGATTGTTTGATTTCTTCAAATACACTTTCAAAATAGCTTTTGGGGATTTCCATCACAACATCAGCAAACATCATAATGAAGCGGCGATAACTGTCGAGAACAAATCGACGGTTTCCGCTTTCCTGCGACAGAGTTTCGACTGATTCGTCGTTCAGACCCAAATTAAGTACAGTGTCCATCATGCCGGGCATGGAAAACTTGGCTCCGCTGCGAACCGATACCAATAGCGGATTGGCATCTCCGCCGAAGACTTTGCCGGTGTCTTGTTCTAATTCGGCCATCTTGGCGAAAATTTCCTCGCGTAATTCCGGCCAGATCTGTTTTCCGTGGGCGTAGTATTGATTACACGCCTCGGTCGTGACGGTAAATCCTTGCGGGACGGGCAGACCGATATTGGACATTTCGGCAAGGTTTGCACCTTTTCCGCCCAACAAGTCCTTCATGTCCTTGTTTCCCTCGTTAAATGAGTAGACGAATTTTTTCATATTGCATCCTTTCGAAAGTATAGTGCCACTTGATTAATGTGATAATTATACCATTTTATTGTAATGAATGGGCGGCATCTCAAGTCTATCAGTCTACAATAATGTAATAAATCATCAGAAATCTCTCCCCACTCGTTTGGTTGCCATTACAAAAAAGGTTATACTGAGGGTAAGAAACAGATAGGAGTTTAGTCATGAAACGAATCAGTCTAATCTTTCTGATAATGGTATTGCTTATCAGTTGTCAGACGCCGCTGAATGAGGTGTCTGATGATGAAGTTCGACCGATGATCGAGGCGATGCTTCGTCAGGAACCGGGTGTTTTAGCCAAGTACGGATCACAAGCCCTGGGCGAAGTCACAACGTTTGAGCAAGCCGAGTCGCAGATATATCAATTGATCAATACGTTTAAGATCGAAACGGTGGGTTCAACAGAAAAGCACGATGGCATGATGGTTACTGAAGTCACAGCTCAGCCGGCTGATATGATTTTTACTGTTGCACTGGATGAGAAAAACCGGATCACCGGGGTGTTTATCAAAACCGATGCCAAGCCGCAGATGAGTGAAGTCTTTTATGAAAAGGCCATCAGCATCGGCAGTGATGCTATTGCCGGACTGATCACCTATCCAAAAAATCAAACCAATCCTCCGGTGGTCATACTGATTTCGGGTTCAGGACCACAGGATCGTAACTCGATGATCGGCCCGAATGTGCCGTTTCAGGATCTGGCCCATGGTCTGGCAGCCAAAGGAATTGCCACCATTCGGTATGATGATCGCTATTATCATGACGCTTCGCTGTATCAGGAGGTGACGATTGAAGAAGAAATGCTGGATGATGTCTCCGGGGCGATCGAGTTGGCCCGGACGCTCGACATCGATCCGGACAACATATTTTTGATCGGTCACTCGCTTGGCGGAATGATGATACCGAAACTGTTGAGTGATCACCCCGAGGTGGCCGGTGGGATCGCTATGGCCGGTTCACCCAGACCGCTTCAAGAAATCATGCGTGATCAGCAGCTGGCACAAATGGAGTCGCAGGGGGCCAGCGATAAACAAATGGAGCAGCTAAACCAGCAAATGGATTCTGTCAATCAGATCATTCAAGAGATCGACACGCCCAAGGGGGCTGACATCTTAGGCGTACCGGACAGGTACTGGTTGTCCCTACGCGAAGCCGCCGCCCCAAACCATACCCGGTTTACTCAACCGGCATTGATACTACAGGGGGGAAAAGATTTCCAAGTATCCGCCGAAGTCGATTATCCAGCCTGGCAGGAGCTGTTTCAGGACCGAAGCGATGTCAGCTTTCAATTATTTGACAACTTGAACCACTTATTTATGCCATCACTAACCGGAGATGCCACTGAATATATGACCCCTCAGACCGTGGCACCCGAAGTGATCGATGCCATCAGTTCCTGGATTGAACAACAATAGAGCAAGAAGACATAGACAAAAAGGGGGAAATGATGAGAGTTGGAGTGCTAAGTAGACAGGACCCGTATGACCGGATGACTTTTTCCGGTACATCACACTCAATGGTCAGACAATTGGAGAAATATTTTGATGTCATTTGGATCGATCCTTCAACCAAATGGACCAATCGGTTAAGCCGTCTCTATCACCGCGGAACCAGTGGGAAATTTGTGCTCAATTTAAACCCGTTTTGGGTCAGTCATTTGATTTCTGATCATCTCAACCGCCAAGTCGAAAAAGAACAAATCGATATTCTGTTCAATGTCGGCATGAGCGGGCCGATGGTCGGATACAAGGCAAAAGCCAAGGTGATTACCTTTGCCGATGCCACGATGAAGCAAATGATTGCTCACTACTACAACATCAGCCCTGATCGACGGCATGCGGTTCATCGCAACGAAGCGATGGAGAAGATAGCATTTGACCGGAGCGATATTGTAATGACTACTTCAGATTGGTGCAGTCAAAGTGTGATTCAGGATTACTCTATCGAGCCTGACAAAGTCAGACGGGTGATGGTCGGAGCCAATATGACGATTACACCCGAGACCAAATCGGCTCCGTCGGGAAAAGACATCCACCTGCTGTTTGTCGGAATCGATCCCGTTCGAAAGGGATTTCCCATCGCAGTCGATACCGTGGCCCAACTGAATCGGCGTGATCCGAAAAGACACTATATTCTTGATGTCGTCGGATTGTCTGAGGCCGAAGGCATTGAAGGAGATGATATTGTATTTCATGGACTTCTCGATAAAAACAAACCGGACCAAGAAGACAAATTAAGGGAATTCTATCGTAAGAGTGATCTGTTTATCCTGCCGACCCGAATGGATACCATAGGAATCGTCTTTCTGGAAGCTGCCAGTTACGGTTTGCCGATCTTGACCTGCCGTACCGGTGGCGTGCCGGAGTATGTCATCGATGGCGAGATGGGATATTGTCTTGATCTGGATGCCGATGGCACAGCCTTTGCCGACAAAGCGATGGAACTGATCGATCATCCCGACAAATATGAGTATATTTCCCAACGAGCGGTTGAACGGATCAAGCTTGAATTCAACTGGAATAGATGGGGTGAACAAGTCGCGGACATCATCAAAGGGATGTCATGTCAGTAACAGAGATTAGTCGAAAAAAGAACCGCCTTTTCGGACTCGTCTTTTTTCAAGCACCCAAGGATCGGTTTATTCGACCGGTCGATCCCAGAAACGATGCTTGGTGAGATGGTCGATGAAGGTGTCAAATCCATCGGGTTCGGCCAGTTGCACACCGGGGTCTCCGGCATATTCCGGCGCTACATAGTCTTTGCCCGGTCCGAAGGTCCAGATGGGTTTGAAGTGGCGGAAGGTCTCATCGACATAGATTTTGGCATGTTAGACAAACTTCGCATCCGGTTCATCCGGTTCGATGACAATCAGGGCATCCAACAGTCCCGGGTAGGTCGAGGTATACGAGTGCTTGATCGTTTCTCCATCGTGGGTTAGCCTAATTTGGGTCCGCTAATCTCCGGTCGAGAATAACACCCTTTTTTAGGGTGTCAAAGATACATTCTGGAATTATTTTTTCAGAGGATTTTATAGCCATTTTTGTTTGTTTTTACTATTTTATTTATTATGATAAAGTATTGATAAGCAGCAGTGGTCTTTTCATTTTTTTTGCCGGATGAAAGGATTGTTATGAAAAAACCACTATTATTTATAATGATTACCTTACTGTTATCTACGCTTTCTGTTTCTTTCGCATACGTCCCCAACGGCTGGGTTCTTACTTATCCCACTTCGTGTTGGTTTTACATTTCAGAGGATACAAACTCATCTCCATACTTAAATGATTTGATATATTACACTAAGCAGTGGAACAGCTTGCCTGAACTTGGCTTATACCAAACATATTCACCGTCAGATCACAACATAGCTATGTATGTTGTTAGTTATGACACTGGAAATTGTGCGTTGGCTCAACACTATAGCGACGACTATCACACAGCCACGTTCTATCCGTCTTGGAAGAATCTCTCCTTAACCAATAGACGTGAAGTGATTGTTCACGAAATAGGGCATTGTCTTGGCTTGGCTCATACACAAAGCTCCAACAATTCCAACTCCATCATGCGACAATTTAACTTCAATGGAAAGCCGTACCCCTTATCTGATGATAAGGCTGGTATTTCCAGTATCTATTAGGAGGACACAATGAGTAAAACTAACTTGAGATATACATTTTTATTCATCATGTTTCTCACATTTGTGTCTCTTATCAATATGGCATGCGAGAGAGTTGCAGAGAGCGGTGAACTTACACACCTTTATGTAGAAGCAAGTCACCCTGCTTTTGAAAATTTACGCGATATGGAGGATAAAACACCAATTATTCTCATTGGTACTAAAGAGGCCGAAATAAACCCCTACAACTTTGTTGATGATACCGGCCGAGAAATTTCCGAATTTTCAATGGCTCATATTAAAGTTGACAAGATCATCAAAAATCATGACCCCATATCACTTGACAGTGAACAAATGATTCCCGTTTTAGAAAACGAATACCAAAAGGACAGTACCGTTTTTCATATTGGTGGCTATCAGAAAATGGAGTTGGGTAAAAAGTATCTACTCTTCCTGTACTACTCTGAACATGATAACTGGTATGTGATTAACGGGGTTGTATTTGGAAAAGTTCCTACGAGCACAAGTGAATCATTATTATATGGTCAAAAAGGTGATTCTCCCTCACTTCCAGAAAAAGTGATACGGGAAGCCCAAGAATCCTATAAACATTTCTTTGGGAAATAACCCACCCTCCCCCTGTTGCTTAAAAATTTGCTCGATTTTATTTTTCCCCCTGTTGTTTTTGAGGTGTAAAAACAGCAGGGGGTTTTTTAGCAATATATATTTCGTGACTCTATTCAATTTCAAAACCCTGATTTCGTTCAATTGTTTTTTCAATATTATGCTTTGATTATGTGACCTCGCACCCTCGAAACAATACTCCAGCCCGCCTTTTGACTTGAATGGCTTCCGATATGAACTAATAAATGATTCAGCAGAAATTCATACAAAAGTTAAGCCATTGATTGTAAGCATTTTAAATGAGATGAACTAAAATAGCCATGAAGAAGAATAGAAAAAAGACCAGCCACTTCAAGCTTTTTTGCCTGATTATGACTGGTCTCTTTTTGCTCCCGTTTGAAGCTGTTCACTTGTTTTTTTGTTCAATCCCTAAGTGAATGCTTCTTTAGGGGCGGTTCTATGCTTTATATCAACTGATCGAGGGCTTGTTTCAGATCGTCTATGATGTCCTCGACATCTTCCAGGCCAACACTCAAACGGACCAGACCGGGGGTGATATAAGCTTCAGCTTGTTCCTCCGGGGTGTAGGGACTGTGGGTCATGCTGGCAGGGTGTTGGATCAATGTTTCAGCATCACCCAGACTGACAGCCAGAGCGCATAGCTTGACGCTGTTCATCAGCTGGATACCGGCATTGTGACCGGCCTTGAGTTCAAAGGCGATCATGGCTCCGGGCAGCGATTGTTGCTTTTGAGCCAGGTCATACTGCGGAAAACTTGGCAGTCCAGGGAACAGGCACTGTTCCACTGCCGGGTGCTGTTCTAAAAACTCCGCCACTGCCTGGGCGTTGGCACAATGTTTTTCCATCCGCAGCGGCAGTGTCTTCAACCCCCGGTTGATCAGGAAGGAATCAAACGGACTGATGACAGAGCCGGTGATGTCTTTGACACCAAAGAAGCGGACCTGATCGATAAACTCTTGCTCACCGACAACAAAGCCGGCAATGACATCCCCATGGCCGTTTAAATATTTCGTTGCCGAATGGACCACGATGTCGGCACCCAGCTCGATCGGTCGTTGGAGATAAGGCGTCATATAGGTGTTGTCGACCATCAGCTTAGCTCCACCTTTGTGAGCGATCTCCGCGATGGCTGCGATATCGGTCAAAAACATATTGGGATTGGCCGGAGTCTCGATATAGATCAGCTTGGTATTTGGCTTGATGGCTGCGCGAACTTCTTCCGGAAAGCGGGTGTCCACAAAGTCGACTTCGATTCCATATCGCGTCAGTCCATGAGCGCAAAGAGCAAAAGTACAACCATACAGGGTCTTGGCGGCAATCAAGTGATCACCCGCCTCCAGCAAGGTCCAGACAGCCGAGGTGATAGCACCCATACCGGACGAGGTCGCCAGTCCGGCTTGTGCTCCTTCGAGCGAAGCAATCTTTTGCTCGATTTGAGTCGTTGTTGGATTTCCCAGACGTGTGTATATGTAACCGCCTTCTTCCATGGCAAAACGGCGACCGCCTTGTTCGGCAGAGTCAAAAACAAAAGTGGAAGTCTGATAGATGGGCGTGTTGAGTGCACCGAATTGATTTTTCTGGGCTCCTGCGTGGATGGCCCGGGTGGCGAACCTAGCATGTTTCATATCCATGGCTTCTCCCTTTCAAGCATAATATGTTAAGTCTATTTTACCTTTAGGATATTTTTTTGTCTACCGAGTGACGATTTGAGACATGAAAAACCCGAAGTCCAGGACTTCGGGTGATACGAAAGCCTATTCGCCCCGGATATCAGGACGAACTTCTTTTAAGCGATACAATGTTGCTTCT
>JAAZLX010000131.1 GCA_012799095.1 Tissierellia bacterium | reverse complement strand
ACTGGTCATTGAATGACACCAGGTTTAATTCCTTGGTCCAACCCGATTCGCTGACAGATAAAACCCCGTAGTTACGAACGATCTCATACCTGAATTGACTCATATTGTCTCCTTTCGAGTCTATTATGCCTTTATTATTTCAGTAGAGTATGCGAGAAAATGTTTATTCCAATCAGGGTTGGTATGTTTCTTTTAGACAGCCAGATTTGTTAGTCAAATAGACCTCGAATGGTCCCAATGAAATTATCTTGCGATTATATGACAAATTGATGAAAAATGACTTTCGCCTATCTTGCGGGTAAGCATTTTTAGCGTTACGTTTTTTAAATTTCAGGATATTTAATGTCACAGACGTATGAATTTCATTGAATTGTCGACGAAGCGAATACAAATTTCCTGGTATGACGAGCGAGCAAAACACTCATTGACGGAAGGGAGTGACTAAGAAGTATTGTAAACTCATTGAGCTCAAAAACGGGTATTACTTGCCTATGGAGCGAGCCTGGAGGTTAACCAAATTTTAACCACTAACCGGGAACAATAGACAAAGTTAACAGAATAGTCAAAGTGTATGGACACTTAATAAAAAAATACTACTAATTAGAAAGGAGTATTTTAATGTCTAAGTATGTTGATGGTTTTGTGTTAGTTGTACCAAAAGGAAAGACAGAAGAATATCGAACAATGGCAGAACAAGGGCGAGATTCATGGATAAAACATGGAGCGTTGCAATATTTTGAATGCAAAGGTGAAGACCTTAAACCACAAGAAATGGGATCAGATCAACAGCGATCCTTCCTGGAAATATCAGGGGCTAAAGAAGGGGATGACGTGTGGTTTTCTTTTATTGTGTTTGAGTCAAAGCAACATCGCGACGAGGTAAATAAAAAGGTGATGCAAGAGATGGACGAAGCCTATCATGAACAAAGTAAATTGGAATCTCCCTTTAAAATGAACCAAATGGTATACGGTGGATTTGAGGTTCTCGTTGAAGGATAAACGGCTGATTGGAATCAGACGTCAATAGGGACGAGTGGAAAAAGTCTGACTAAATGCTGCCGAAAAGAGCTGATTGACTATTGAATGGGATATAAAAAGAACACTTTATTTGATAAGTGTTCTTTTTAAATTTGACGGTCATTCCCAGGATGACTTTCGTGAGATATGACATACTAAATTGCACTGGCATTTCTGGCAACAAGCTTTGCTTAAGGTTGTGACTGTAGTTGTTCGATCATTCGCCGCATTTCTGCGATTTCTTCCTCTTGGGCTTGAATGATTTCATCAGCCAGTTTCTGCACTTCCGGATCCGTTATATTTGCATTCTCACTGGTCATGATAGCCGATGAATGATGTGGGATCATCGATCGCATCCATGATACATCACTAATGCCGATCTGATTTTGAATCATCCAGAACATCAAAAAGAATATCAAGGCACTGCCGATCAGGATCTTCTGGTTCAGCTTTTTGTTTGTATACATCTGCTTCATGAACAGCAGCATGACAATGGCCATGACTGATCCCATCATGATCGACATGTAGATGCGCACTTGGCTGAAGTAGATATGATCCAACCGGCTCACATTGGCGAAGGTAAGCAAGTGCATAATTACCACAGATGTGACGATCATCGCGGCAAACCGCCAGTATTTGGTGTTTGCTTTGCTGGGTTTCTCCCTTTGATCCATTTGGTGATGTTCCTTTTCGGGCTGATGTTGAACAGATTTACCATGAGTCTTTTCTTCCATGATGTCATCTCCTTTGACTTTCCAAAGTTGTCCTTCGTTTAAAAAAGATACCCAAATTAAAGTGCAGTCGGGCATTATCGGGAGATGTTCTAAGCACTGGATTGTGATTTCTCTCAGGATAGATTGCAAAAGACGAATCAATCGAGCCAGGAAATATTTGTCAAAACAATCACAAATTGATATACTTGGGTTAAGAAGTCCGTTGGAAACGATACAAAGGAGAAAATCTTGAAAGAATTAGTTTTGTTCGAAAACCGAAATGGTATAGGGCTT
>JAAZLX010000020.1 GCA_012799095.1 Tissierellia bacterium | reverse complement strand
TCGAGATTGAATTGGATAATGATGATACTGAAGCGACCGAACAGGTCGATCAAACCGAACACATGAAAGAAGCTGATTTGATTGAACAATTGCAAGATGAATGCAGCAAATTGAAAGATCAATTGCTGAGGGCTCAGGCCGAAATGCAAAACTACCGTAAACGGGTCGAACGTGAAAAGAACGACATCTATCGCTTTGCCAATGAAAAATACCTGTCTGATTTTCTGAATGTTGTCGATACGATCGATCGAGCCAAGGTGATGATGATCGATACCACAGATACTGTAACGGTCAGTGATGGTATTGAACTGATCCAGAAGCAGATCAATGAATTTTTGAATCGTCAAGGCGTTCAATCAATTGAGGCCCTTGATCAACCATTTGATCACAATCTTCACCATGCCGTGTTGTCAGAGGATTCTGACAAAGGTGAAGGTATTGTATTGGAAGAACTGCAAAAGGGTTATACCCTGAATGATAAAATCCTGCGACCATCGATGGTCAAAGTATCCAAATAGGAGGACACATGAGTAAAATTATCGGAATTGACTTAGGTACGACCAACTCGGTTGTCGCTGTTATGGAAGGCGGCGAAGTCAAGATCATCCCAAATGCGGAAGGTAATCGGACAACGCCTTCGATCGTGGCATTTACTAAAAGCGGAGAGCGTCTGGTCGGTGAAACCGCCAAACGTCAAGCAGTGACAAATCCGGAAAGAACCATCAGCAGCATCAAACGTGAAATGGGTTCGGACTGGAAGAAAAACATTGACGGCAAAGACTGGACCGCTCAGGAAATATCGGCTCAGGTATTGGCTAAATTGAAAGCCGATGCTGAAAGTTACCTGGGAGAAAAGGTGACCAAAGCCGTTATTACTACCCCGGCTTACTTCACTGACTCACAACGGCAGGCAACCAAAGATGCCGGTCTGATCGCCGGACTTGATGTTCAACGGATCATCAATGAGCCTACAGCAGCCTCATTAGCCTATGGTCTGGATAAAGCCGGTCAAAACAAGAAAATTCTGGTGTTTGACCTGGGCGGAGGTACATTCGACGTATCCCTGCTGGAAATCGGCGACGGCGTGTTTGAAGTATTGGCCACCAATGGAAATAACCATTTGGGTGGTGATGACTTTGATGCCAAGATCATGGACTGGCTGATCGAACGCTTTGAAAATGAGCATAAAATCAATTTACGGACTGCCGGTGGTGACAGTGAGCGTCTCAGCGCGATGCAGCGCTTAAAAGAAGCTGCTGAAAAAGCCAAAAAAGAATTATCTACCACCCAGACCACTAATATCAACTTGCCCTTTATCACCGTCGGCCCCGATGGACCGCTCCATTTGGATATCGATCTGACCCGGGCCAAATTTAACCAATTGACCGAAGAATTAGTCAAGAAAACTGAAGGACCGATGAAAGCCGCCTTAAAAGACTCCGGTCTTAAAGAAGAAGATATCGATGATGTCATCCTGGTGGGAGGATCGACCCGGATCCCGGCTGTTCAGGAAGCTGTCCGCAAGATCATCAACAAAGAGCCCCATAAGGGGATCAATCCCGATGAATCAGTCGCCGCCGGAGCAGCGATTCAGGCCGGCGTTTTAGCCGGTGATGTTCATGATGTATTGTTGCTAGACGTAACACCGCTGTCTCTCGGTATCGAGACTATGGGTAATGTCTTTACCAAATTGATCGAGCGCAATACCACCATTCCGACTCGTAAGAGCCAAATTTTCTCAACAGCAGCCGACAACCAGCCGGCAGTTGATGTTCATGTATTGCAGGGCGAGCGCGCCATGGCCAGTGACAACGTAACACTGGGTCGTTTCCAACTGGACGGAATTCCACCGGCTCGTCGCGGAACCCCACAAATCGAAGTTTCCTTTGACATCGATGCCAACGGCATTGTTCATGTGACGGCGAAAGACCTGGGAACCGGAAAAGAACAATCGATCAATATCACTGCCAGTGCCAATCTGACCGATGAAGAAATTCAAAAGAAAGTCCGGGAAGCGGAAGAATATGCCGACCAGGATCAAAAGAAAAAGGATCTGGCTGAAGCCAGAAACCAAGCTGACAGTCTGATCTATGAATCAGAGAAAATGATTCGCGATTTAGGTGATGAAATCACTGCTGACGAGAAATCGGCTGTCGAGAATCAGATCACAGCCTTGAAATCTGCCCTCGAGTCTGATAATCTAGATGCGATCAAGCAAGCTGTGGAAGGCTTAAATGATGCCAACCAGCCGATTGCGCAAAAGATGTATCAAAAAGCTTCGGCTGACGAAGCTCAATCTGAAGGTGGAACACCTCAGGATGATGTAAAAGAAGCTGAGTACGAAACTGTTGACGAGGAATAGACGAAAGTCTATTCCTTTTAAAAGGAAGTCTAAGGAACCCACATGGCAAAAAGAGATTACTACGAAGTTCTCGGACTGGACCGTTCAGCCGATGAAAAATCAATCAAGTCGGCTTATCGCAAGCAGGCTATGAAATATCATCCCGATAAAAACCCCGGCGACAAAGAGGCCGAAGCCAAGTTTAAAGAAATCAACGAAGCTTACGAGGTTCTGAGCTCACCGGAGAAAAAATCGCGGTATGATCAGTTTGGCCATGCCGGGGTTGACCCGTCGGCCGCCGGTCCCGGTGGTGGACCCGGTTTTGAGGGCTTTGATCCTTTTAGCGGCTTTGGTGACATCTTCAGCGAATTCTTTGGCGGATCAGCTGCCGGGGGCGGCTATGGCGGCAGGGGATTTCAACGGGCTCGTCCCGGTGATGATGTCGATGTCGAAGTAAAACTGACATTTATGGAAGCCGTCAATGGTACGACCAAAGAGTTTGCCATTTATCATCTGGACAATTGTCCGACCTGTAATGGTTCCGGAGCCAAACCGGGTACCGGTACCTCGACCTGCAGCACATGTCAGGGAAGCGGTCAAGTCCGATACTCTCAGCGCTCACTATTTGGTGAGCACATCTCGGTAGCCGAATGCTCTACCTGTCACGGTTCGGGTAAGATCCCGGATGAACCTTGTGAAACATGTAAAGGCAAAGGCAAAGTCCGACGTAAAAAAACACTCAAGGTCAATGTTCCTGCCGGCGTTGATACCGGCAACATACTGACCGTTCAAGGTGAGGGAGACATTGGTGAGACCGGTGCACCCAGAGGTGATGTCAGGGTACATTTCAAAGTTGAACCTCATAAAACATTTCGCCGCGAAGGACCACACATTTATCAGGATGTTCATATCAGCTTCCCTCAGGCGACGCTGGGTGATGAGGTCGAGCTGGAGACCCTGGAAGGCAAGATCAAATTCAAGATTCCCGCCGGTACCCAAAGCCAAACTGTTCGAAAAATCACCGGTGGTGGTATTACCAATCTGCATGGTTATGGTAAAGGGGACCATTTTATCAATATCGTCGTCGATACCCCGACTAAATTTACTGAAAAACAGCGCGATCTGCTGATCGAACTGGCCAAGACGATGGGAGATCCCGATGCCAAGGATAATCGAAGTTTCTTTGATCGGGTCAAAGATGCTATCAGCTAAGGAGTTCCTGAGGAACTCCTTTTTTACCTGGAGAATCGCATGAAACATTTAATATTACATGTCTCTCACGAGTCAGCCCTCTGGTTCGAAGAAAATCTGTCCGGTTATGATATCACCGGTCTGGAGATCGATAACGATCGGGATCCGGCATATACTGATCTCGGTTGGCACTGGGATGAAGCCCTTGTCCCACCGCCCCAGGAAAATGTCCGTATTCTGGTCTATGGTCGCGAATCAGTCCTGAAGGTGATCAAACAAGATTTGATGCCACAAGTGATATCGATAGACTGGGCCGAGCAAGAGGACAAAAACTGGATGGCCAAATGGATGGCTGAATTTACCGGATTTCCGGTCGGAGAAAGACTGTATATCCAACCGGTCCATGACCTACCGGATCCTGAACGGATCAATCTGGTGATCCAGGCCGGGATGGCCTTTGGGACAGGGACCCATGAGACCACCATGGGCTGTCTGGAAGCGCTGGAGCGCTACTTGAAGCCGCACGATCGTGTAATCGATATCGGCAGTGGCTCCGGCATTTTGAGTATCGCCTCGATCAAGCTGGGCGCTTCACATGTCACAGCAGTTGAGATCGATCAGACTGCTTTGGCAAATGCCGAAGAAAATCGAAGGCTCAATCGGGTCGAGGATCACATCGATCAACGTAACAGTGATCTGGCAAAAGATTTGACCGAATCGGCTGAATTGATGGTAGCCAACATTTTGCCGGAAGTCCTGGTTCGATTGACAGGCGATGCCGGCAGGCTGGTCAAACCGGATGGTATACTGATCCTTTCAGGCATTATCATCAAACGAACTCAGGAGATGCTTGAACATTACGAACCAACTTTTGAATTGATCGAGACCATAACCAAGGGGGAGTGGAATACATTGGTGTTCCGCCGCAGATGAGAAGGGTATCGGGAGGAAACATGACGATTAAATACCACACCCTGGGCTGTAAAGTAAATGCGATTGAGACCGATCGATTGAGGCGTGATTTAGCGGCCTTAGGATTCGATCAGGTGGCAATGGATGATCCGGCCGAAGTGATTGTAATAAATACATGTTCGGTGACAAAGCAAAGTGATCTTAAGAGTGCCCGCTTGATCCGGTCAGCTCTGCGTCAGGATGCGATCGTTATCGCCATGGGATGTTATGTCCCGCAGGACTTAAACGATCAGGTACTCGTTATCCCCAATCAGGATAAGCATCGGGCAGCCCAATTGATATCGGATCATGTCGGGATACTCGATCGATCGGGCAGTATTTTAAGCGAAGGCGAAAGGACCCGCAGCTTTGTTAAAGTTCAAGACGGTTGCAATAATTTTTGCAGTTACTGCATCATCCCTTATCTCAGAGGGCGGGAAAGATCTCTCAGCCAGGCTGATATACTTCGCGAAGTCGACCGGGCATTGGCCAACGGTCAACGCGAAATCGTACTCTCGGGGATCAATTTAAGCAGTTATGGCAATGATACTGATACCGATTTGATTGAATTGGTGGAAATAATCGCTCAACGCGAGGGCATCGATCGCATTCGTTTGGGTTCACTCGAACAAGTGATCATCACTCCGGATTTTTTGCAACGCTTAAAAAATATCGATGCGTTTTGTCCTCATTTTCACTTGTCGCTCCAAAGCGGTTCTTCCGGCGTACTCAAGCGGATGAACCGTCACTATACACCGGAAGAATTTCTTGATAAAATAGATTTGATCCGATCTACCTGGAGCGATGCGACGATCACGACTGATATCATTGTCGGTTTCAGCGGTGAAACAAAGGAAGAGTTCCAGGAAACGATCGATTTTGTGAGGCGAGCCCGTTTCCACAAAGTCCATGTCTTCCCTTATTCAAAGAGACAAGGTACTCGAGCTGCTTTGTTGAAGGATCTACCGGGAGATGTCAAAAAAGACCGGGCCAGGCAGATGCGGCAGATCACAGAAGCGATTCAAGCCGAACTGCTGGACGAATGGATCGGTCAGGCAGTGGAAATCCTGACAGAAGAATCCTATGGTTACACCCGGCATTATTTGCCGGTCTATTATGATGATGAATTGGAACCGAATCAGCTGGTGATGATGAAAATTACCGGCAGAAAGGAGCTGAGTCTCCATGGATTGCCTATTTTGCAGAATCATTGATGGTACTATTCCCAGCGACGTTGTTTATCAAGATGAATATGTGATTGCCTTTCGGGATGTGAATCCTCAAGCCCCGGTCCACGTACTGTTTGTACCAAAAGTGCATGTCAGCCGGTTTTCCCGGTTGAAGGACCGTGACGTCCAGACCGCCATATTTCGGGCTGTCTCGGAATACACTGAGCGAGAGGGACTGGAAGAGGATGGCTATCGTCTGGTCGTTAACACCGGAGCCCACGGTCAACAAACGGTCGATCATCTCCACGTTCATCTGTTGGCCGGCCGTCAACTTCAGTGGCCACCGGGTTAAAAGAGTTGATTTTATATCCAACATAGGATATACTTATCAAGTGCCTAAATGCCTGTACAATGTACAAATCCTGCAAGGAGAGGGGGGATATTAATGACCACGATCAAAGTAAAACCGAATGAATCGATTGAAAGCGCACTGAAACGTTTCAAGCGTGAAACCTCCAAAGCGGGACTTATGGCTGAAATCAAAAAGCGCAAACACTATGAAAAACCGAGCGTGATTCGCAAGAAAAAAATCGATGCATCCAAGCGGAAACGCCGTAAAAATGCCCGAGAGGGAAAATAATGTTAGTAGAACAATTAATGATAGACCTAAAGGCTGCCATGAAAGCCAAGAACACTGTTCAGAAGAACACGATCACTATGCTTCGGGCGGCAATTAAACAAATTGAGGTCGATGAGCGAAGAAGCTTGGACGACGAGGAAATCTTTTCCATCATCCAGAAGCAGATTCGAGAAAAAACCAAGGCGATCAAGGATTTTCAAGCCGGTAACCGGCCTGATCTGATCGAGGAAGCTGAGTCGGAAATTGCTATCCTAAAAGACTACCTGCCTGAGCAGATGTCAGAAGATGATATCAATCTTGTGATCGATCAGGTGATTGCAGTCCACGGCAAGCAGATCGGTCCTGTCATGAAGACCCTGAAACAGGAATTGGCTTCCAAGGCCGACATGGCCCTGGTCAACCGACTGGTCCGAGAAAAACTAAACTAATTCACCAAAAAGAAGTTTACCCAAACTTCTTTTTGCTTGAGTCGAAACCACGATGTCACGGTGTATTAATCCGTTGATTTCTGTTAAAATAGACCCTGAGGTGACTACATGGAAAAAATTATAGAACTATACCCGACAGTCCCGCTACAGGAACTGTTTGGCAAGTTCGATGAGAATATCATGGTCATGCACGATCAACTCGATGTCGAGATATTCTCGGTAAACAATAATCTGGTGATTCGGGGAGAGCCTGACATGGTTGAAGCAGCCGAGTTTGTGCTCGATCGGATCCAGAAACTGATCGCCGGTGGAGAAGCGATCGATCTACAAAAGTTAGAATATACCATCATGATGGCAACCAGTCTAAAAAAAGAAGACACTGATTTTGAATCCATCGCCATAACCTCGACGACCAAAGGGAAGATCATCAAACCCAAAACACGTGGTCAGGCGGCGTATATCAAAGCGATCATGAATAACACCCTTACCTTTGGTATCGGTCCGGCAGGAACTGGAAAAACGTATCTGGCGGTAGCGATGGCAGCAAGGGCATATAAGAAAAAAGAAATCGACCGGATCATCATCACTCGACCCGCGATCGAAGCAGGCGAGAAGCTTGGTTTTTTGCCGGGTGATCTGCAGGACAAGGTCGACCCCTATCTGCGGCCGGTATTCGATGCTTTGAGTGATATTTTCGGTTATGAAAGCATGAACCGGATGAGAGAAAAGGGCATCATTGAAGTCGCGCCACTGGCATATATGCGTGGCCGGACCCTGGATAATTCATTCATTATTCTCGACGAAGCCCAAAACACAAGTAAGGATCAAATGAAAATGTTTTTGACCCGGTTCGGATTTGAATCAAAAGTGGTAGTCAATGGTGATATCACACAGATCGACCTGCCACGGGGCAGAATGAGTGGATTGATCCATGCCTCTCTGATCTTGAAAAATCTGAAAGATGTTGCAATCGTTGAATTTAGCCGGGATGATGTGGTACGCCATTCCCTGGTCAAGAGAATTCTCGAGCGGTACGAACAATGACGATATATTATGACGGAGATCAGCACCTGAGCCAAGCTCAGCAGGAGCAGATCGAGCGGATACTAGAAACTGTGCTGACGGTAGAAAATCTTTTACAAGCGGGAGAAGTCTCGATCAGTCTGGTCTCGGATGATGAGATCCGGCAACTGAATCGGGATTATCGCAATAAAGATCAGGTGACAGATGTCTTGAGCTTTCCTCAAGTCGAAAGCTTAGACGAAGCCAGGCAGGCAAATTATCTGTTCTTGGGCGATATCGTCATCAACCTGGATCAAGTGATCCGTCAGGCGAAAGAATTCCAACATTCAGAGGCCAGGGAACTGAGCTATCTGACAGTACACAGCTTGTATCATCTGTTGGGTTTTGATCATGAAACGGATGACGAAAAGCTCGCGATGCGAAAAAAAGAAAAGTATATCATGCAAATTTTGGAGGGAAAATGAAACGAGTATTAATCGCTGTTTTGACATTAAGTCTGTTGTTTGCAATTGGCTGTGGCAAAAAGGAAGAACCGGTGGTCGAGCCGGTCGAAACACCGGAAGCATCATCCGTGGAATCATCGGTCGAGGAATCCAACACCGAAACTGTAGAGTCTGAAGTCGAGCCGGCTGAAACGGAAGTGGTAGATACACACCCCCTGTTTGAAGATCGCCGTCCGATAGCAATCATGATCAACAATCACCCGGAAGCCCAACCGCAGGCCGGCTGGTCTCACGCAAAGATAGCATATGAAATTTTAGTCGAAGGTCGCATTACCCGGGTTCTGTTGGTGTCCGATGCCGAAACCGGCGTGATCGGACCAATCCGAAGTGCCCGTCCGGCCTTCTTAGAAATCACGGCAGAATACCGGGCCCTTTACAGTCATGTCGGCAATTATGACAAGGTTGTCGCTCCTTCCCCGATGCTCAATTATATGGTCGACTGGGATGAATTTTCTCATCCCGGTTATTATCGCTCCGGCCACCGCTATGCCCCCCACAATCTATACGGCACAATGGAAGGTGTTTATGCTTCAGCCGAAGCCTCGGGAGTCGATCTGACCGGAGCTCCGGAGTTGAAGGACCACTTCCAGGTCTATGATGAAGCCAAAGAATATGAAGGTGGCAGTCCGGCCACATCGATCAGCTTCACCTATGACGGAGCACAGCAGCTCAATTATCGATATGATCCCGATTCTCAAATGTATATCAAGTCGATCAACGGTATCGATGTGATCGATGAAAACACCGGAGAATTGTTGAAGATCGCCAACTTTATCATCCTGGAACGCCCTCATGGTAAAATGCCCAATGGCGTTCATGAGTATATTGATTACCTGACACCCGGAAACGCCCGCCTGTTTATCCAGGGTCAGGAGTTTGCACTGGATTATTCCAAACCGGCCTCGGAACAACCGATGGTGTTTGAACTCGATGGGGAACAACTGATCCTCAATCCCGGTTTCACCTTCATCAATGTCGTGCCTGATGGTACGCCGATAACGGTCCAATGATGACTTTATTTGAGATGGCGAAAGAATATCAGACCAAAGCATATGCTCCGTATTCCAACTTTCGGGTCGGAGCAGCCGTACTGGCGGATGATGGGAAAATGTATGGCGGCTGTAATATCGAAACGGCTTCTTTCGGTGGCACCATTTGTGCTGAACGCGTTGCTATGACCAAAGCCATCAGTCAAGGTGCCACAAAAATGAAACAGATCGCAGTGATCGGTGATGCGGATTATACGTATCCCTGTGGAATATGTCGCCAGTTTATGACGGAGTTTTCCGACGATCTGATCGTGCACATCATCGGTCCGGACGATGTTCGAAGCTATCACCTGGATGAACTCCTGCCTTTTGCCTTTACCTCAGAGGAGATGAAACATGAGCTTTAAATCAGGCTTTGTCGCTATCGTTGGACGGGCCAATGTCGGCAAGAGTACATTGCTCAACAATATTATGGGGCAAAAAATATCGATCGTGACCGATAAAGCCCAGACCACCCGTATGAGGATCCAAGCTGTTTTGAACCGGGATGATGGTCAGATCGTATTTGTCGATACCCCCGGGATGCATAAACCAAAAAATCGCCTGGGTGAATTTATGGTAGAAGAAATCGATCAGACCATGCCGGAAATGGATGTCATTTTGATGATGATCGATGGGTCGGTCGGCATCGGCCCGGGCGATGAATTCATGGCCTCACGCTTACCCGACCGGGGTACCAAGATCCTGCTGATCAACAAGCTGGACAAGATGACAGCAGAGTCCTTTGAAGCGGTCAAACAAGACAGTCAGAAATTGGGTGAGTTTGATGAAATATTGGGAATATCCGCACTGGATGGTGTAACAATCGGTAGTTTACCCGACAAGATCATGAGTTACCTGCCGGAGGGACCGGCCTATTTCCCGGAAGATCAATGGACCAATCTCGATCTCAGAACGGTGGTCAGTGAAATCATCCGTGAAAAAGCTCTGATGTATCTGGAACAGGAAATTCCACACGGGATCGCGATCGTGATCGACACCTTTGACGAGGAAGAAGAGCTGACTCACATCCAGGCGACTATTATTGTCGAGCGTGATTCTCACAAAGGGATCGTGATCGGAAAAGGCGGACGTAAGCTGAAAGGAATCGGGCAGCAGGCTCGCAAGGATATCGAAGAGCTACTTGAAAGACAGGTCTATCTCGAGCTCTGGGTAAAAGTCCGGGAAAACTGGCGTCGCAGCCCTCATCATGTCGCCGACTTCGGATATAAAAAATGAAATTGCATGAGACGGAGGCAGTTGTGCTGCGCCGAAAAAAAATCACGGGCAATGACTGTTATCTGTCTTTATTCACCCGCTCACTCGGCCGGGTCGAGGTGTTTGCCCGCAATGGCAATCACCCGAAAAGTCCGCTGTTGGCAGGATCACAGCCTTTTGTTTACGGTCTTTTCAGTCTATCCGGTGCTAAGTCATTTCAACTGCGTAGCGTGATAGTCTATAATAATTTCTATAATCTGCGTTCCGATATGGATACCATGTTGTTGGCATCCTATTTGGCCCAGACCATCCTGCAACTGACCCAGGAGCGGGAAAGCAACAAATTGATATTTGAATCACTGGTCAATTCTTTGGCCTTGCTGGAAAAGTTTCCCGACGTAGCAGATGCGATCCTGGTTCATTTTTATGCAGTCTGCCTAAAACAGTTGGGTATAAAACCAGCAACAGAACAGTGTGTCGTCTGTGGAGAATCAACTGCACCCTGGTTTGATATAGCCAGTGGCGGAAGGCTTTGCGCGAATCATCAAACCGATGCTTCGATCGAGGCCGGTCGGGAGATCGAGATCATGGATCAAGCGCTGAGTCTGCCGGTGAAAGATTTCATCAACCGCAAGTATCTGCATGAAGATTTAAGTATATTACAACACCTGATGGAAACGTATATTGATTATCACCTGGAAACTCATTTGCGAGATACTCGCAGCCAATTGCAAGACTATCAATAGGAGGTAGTGCTATGACTAATATTACTCTGGAAATGGTAGATGAACTGATCGAAAAGACTGGTGTCAGCTATGAAGAGGCTAAACGGATGCTGCAGGAAAATGACGGTGATGTTAACGCGGTGATTCAACGTTTGATGAGTCAGGAACACGAAAAGCAGTATTCGACAGATGCGATCGATGAAGTGCTTTCAAAGATCAAAGAAACCATTGAGAAGGGAAGTGCTGCTCGTCTGGTCGTAAAAAAAGATGACAAGGTAGTGTTGAACATCCCGGCTGTATTTGGTTTTGTTGGATTAATGGCGCCCTTTTTGACAGCTGCCGGACTGGGTGGTATCATCCTGACCGGGCATGAAATAAAAATCGAAAACAAAGACGGCTCCGTTATTGATGTCAATCAGATGATCGACAAAGCGGCGGAAAAGGTCAAAGAATCAGGTGAAGATCTGTATGAAAAAGCCAAAGCCGCAAAAAAAGAAGCAGCTGACAAAGTAGACGATGTGTCGGAAGACCTAGAACGTTCATTTGAAGATTTAAAAGACGACCTGGAAGACCGGGCCGAAGATATCAAAGACGACGTTGAAAAACTGTAAATGGAGGAACTGATGGTAAACATGGATACCATCGTCAGCCTTGCCAAGAACCGGGGATTTGTATTTCCCGGTTCTGAAATATATGGCGGTCTGGCGAATACCTGGGATTATGGACCGTACGGAACAGAACTGCTCAACAATATCAAACGAGCCTGGTGGGTGTATTTTGTCCAATCACACCCCAACAACATTGGTTTGGACAGCGCCATATTAATGAATCCTGATGTCTGGCAGGCATCCGGCCATTTGGGTGGATTCAGCGACCCATTGATCGATTGCCGGGCATGTAAGAACAGATTTCGGGCTGATCATTTGATTGAAAACTTTCTTCATGAGCACGATCTCCAGGATAGCATAACCGGTCTGGATGATGATGGCATGATCCAATTGATCCAGGACAAGCAGATTCCGTGTCCTTCGTGTGGAAAACGCGATTTTACATCAATTCGCAAATTCAATTTAATGTTCAAAACATTCCAAGGTGTTACGGAAGAATCTGCCACCACGATCTATTTGCGACCCGAGACCGCCCAAGGTATTTTTGTTGATTTTAAAGCGGTCCAACGAAGTTCACGTATGATGGTCCCATTTGGTGTCGGTCAGATCGGTAAAGCATTTCGAAATGAAATCACACCGGGAAACTTTATCTTCCGAACCCGTGAATTTGAACAAATGGAACTGGAGTTCTTTTGTAAACCCGGGACAGAAATCGAATGGTATGATTATTGGAAAAAATACATCTGGGACTTTTTGCTTCGGATGGGACTAAAACAAGACCGGCTACGGATGCGCGATCACGCTGCAGAAGAATTATCTCATTATTCCAATGCGACGGTCGATATTGAGTACGAATTCCCCTTTGGCTGGGGAGAATTGTGGGGCATCGCCAGTCGACAGGACTTTGACCTGACTCAACATCAAAAATACTCCGGCAAAGACCAGCAGTATGTCGATCCGATCACCAATGAAAAATACATTCCCTATGTAGTAGAACCGTCGGTATCTCCCAATCGGTTGTTCCTATGTCATTTCATCGATGCTTATGATGTCGAAGAAATAGCTGAAGGTGACTCACGGACCGTAATGAGATTTCATCCGATGCTGGCGCCGATCAAATTGGGGATACTACCATTAACCAAAAAGCAGTCGGACAAGGGACGGGAGATCTATCAATTGTTGGCCAAGCACTTTACGGTCGAATTTGACGAACGGGGAAGTATTGGCAAACGCTATCGTCGGTTCGATGAAATCGGAACTCCCTATTGTCTGACGATCGATTTCGAGACGACAGATGATGACAGCGTGACTGTTCGGGAACGTGATAGCATGCAACAAACACGGATCAAGATCGATGAATTACTGAATTACTTCCGGAACATTTTTGTTTATGA